>JAKSUF010000003.1 GCA_024409145.1 archaeon
ATTAGTTTGATAAATTCGATATTTTAAATTTTTGCGGAATTTACTTTAGGAATTCACGAAATCTTCTAAATCATTTAGAAGAATTAATTAATGTTCTCTCTATTTATAGAGAGAACATCTATTGATTTGCCTAATTGTAATTTTTAAGCTTTAATTATTTACTTATTTTAATTTGTAGTACAAATCTATTCTTTTCAAATTTTCTAAATAAAATCACCATGTAATTCATTAATGCGCTTAATCTTATATTTGCTAAAAGCCCTTTCCTTTTAAAAAAGGAAATGAATGGGAATGAGTTAAGATAGGTTTTAGAATAGATTGTAATAATCGTAATGAGAAAAACCTGATTTTAATACTTGTAATAAATAAGAACCAATTCCTTTCTTATATATCCATTTCTAGTTACAACACCACTAATAACAAAAAATCCTTTCCTTTCCTTTTGATATAAGGATAAGATAGAAGATTTCTCTATGCTTATACGAGAATTTGAAAGAGTAATGAAACCTTTGTTTAACAATACGATTTCATATTTCCCTATTGCATACGAGAAATCAAAACAAAATAGGGGAAAAGTCCCTATAATTGTTTTTCGAATAGATAATCAGAATCGTAATGAGAAAAAGTTAAAATTATTTTTTTACAATTAATAATGCGGTTAATTTTTCAATTTCTTCCAAATTTAATTTAATTTTTCTGTTTGTTTTTCGCAATAAGATTGAACAAACTTTTTCTTGCAATATCTTATAAATTTTATATTTACTCTTTTTAGAACTTATGCAGAATAAAATAACCGGTTCAATTGCTCCCACAATTACTGAAAATGCAGACGAAATAATGAGAGATATCCATTCTTTGTTTTCTGGATTAATTGTCTCGCAAATAAACTTGGTTAAGAAAAACAATCCAACAAGCGCGCCAAGAGAAACAATAAATAAGATCATTGGAAACCATATATTATAAAATCGTCTTTTGTGTTTAAACAATTTTGCGTTCTTTAACTGAAATTCATCAATTTTCGGCTGTATGTAATTCTTGACAGAACTAGAATATACATCTAGGTTCTTTTCACTTTGTTTTTTATAATTTTCAATTATAAATGATGGGGTTGTTGAATCTAACTTACAAGGATTATTTCTTGTTAATTCCATAACATTTTGTTGAAGAATTGGATTTGTTCTCCAATCAAATAATGCAGAATCGGTAATTTGGTCGACATCTTTCATTTTGTTTAATACATCATAAAAATTTTTAACCATTTCTGCAGATGGTTCAAAAGCATGATAAGCTGAAGGAACCAAGAACATTACGTTCGTTATTTCAGAATAATGAGGTGTGCTAAACCAAAGCAAAACATTTAACAATCTATCATTTAATACCAAAGGTATTGTTTCAGAATGAAATTTTTCTTCATTAATCTGATTTGCAACTGAACAAAGCGCACTATTGTGTGTAACAAAAATATATTTTACATTTTTAAGAGAGGATGCGTTGTTGCCTTTTCTCAATTTATGAATTGCATATATAGATTTTGCATCAGCATCATAAGTATCGAATTTCTGTGAAATTTCAACATCTGAAAGTTTATATTCCTTGGTAATTTTATCAAAAATATCCTGTTGATAAAGTCCAGACAAATCTTTTTCGTTATAATCAATATTGCAATTATTATCTACCTCAATTCCCAAACCATTAATTCTTTCTTCCAAAGAATAGTACCAAGAATTAATTTCATCATCAGTCGCTTTGTTAAAAACAAAATATATGGCGGTTTTAGAAGCTTTCATTTGATCAAAATTAACATTATTAACCCAAGTGTGACAATTATTAATAACTCTTTTCATTTCTTCTAAGGTGTGAGGAAAAATATATAATTTAGCATTTAATTTTTTTAAAACTTCAATCATTTCAACATATTCAATCGATGAAGAATAATAATTTAGACCTAAAGCATTAAAGATAAAATCAGAATCTAAATAAATATTTAAATTTTCAAAAGAAAGATTACTGTTTTCTTGAGTTATATCATTTTCCAAAATAACAGCAGTAAACACCCTTCCAATTACAACTTTTTTAAAAACATCAAAAAGTTTAACGTTTTCTTCTTTTATTTTTTTGAGAAATAAATCAAAAGTGCCTAGATCATTGGATCTAAAAATTGAATTGTGTTTAATTTTTGAAACATTATTATTTAAATTTTCAATATAATCACAGACAATTTTGTCTGCTTGTTCCCTAGAAATGTTCGGCTGAATTTCTTCGTTGTAGTAATCTAAAAATTTATCAACAAACTCATTCATCTCGTTAGCTATTGCCGAATAACTTTCCTCAAAATTCTGTGTTTTTATTTTTTCTCTATTAACAATATAATCTTTATCTCTTTTCTTTAGATAATCCTTATCTAACAAACGATTTAAACAGTTGGAAACAAGTAATTTTGTTAGTTTAAGATTAAACATCTCCTCGAAATCGCGCTTAAATTCATCTTTTTCAAAATATTCGTATTTTTTAAGTTGAATAAAAGTGACCATCATCTTATCTAATGCAACTAAATAATTTCTGGTTTTAAACTCTTCTTGAGTGCTAAACACAATCATGTTAGCTAATTGTGAAAACTTTAATGACTTATTCATAAGAAACCTCTTTTTATTTTAAATTAACAATATATGTTTTATTAGACAATATTCATTAGTGATTATAAAAATAAATAATGAAACACCAATATTGCTAATTGTTAATTTAAGTATACCACTTAAAAATACCAGCTTGAAACAAAAGAAGATATACTAATCTTCCTTCTTGTCTTTCTCTGTATTATGTCTTGTGAATACACAGGCAATGGTTTGACAGAATAACTTAATGTCTAACCATAATGAGATGTGTTCATAATAATAACCATCCATCTTGCCTTTTTCTTCTGGCGATACATTTACTCTACCATGTACTTGAGCATAACCGCTTAAGCCTGGTTTTAAATGAATAGCACCATTTTGTTTTCTTAACTCAATTGTGAGTTTATCTTCATGATGGTTAATAACGGGTCTAGGACCGATAAATGCCATGGATCCAACTAAAATATTAAATAACTGAGGAGTTTCATCTAGAGATGTTGCTCTTAGGAATTTACCAAATGGCGTAACCATATTGGAGTGATCAGCGAATTCAGATGTTGAGTTTGGATCAGCGCTTAAATACATTGATCTAAACTTAATCATTTTAAATGGCTTACCATCTTTACCAACACGTTCATGCATAAAGAATGGATGACCTTTGGTGACAATTAAGTTAATGATAAATACCCACCACCAAAATAATCCTAAACAAAAAAGAATGCCTACAAAAGCACCACATATAGATATGAATCTCTTTAGTACTAAGTAAGCTTTCTGAGACTTCTTCATAGAGCAATTATTATATAGTTTGCTAAAAAAATAAGCAAATAAAAATCCCTTTTGGTTAACAAAGGGATTATTATATTTTTCAATTTAAATTACTTATTGTTATAGAATCCTTATATGAAACAGTTTTCGTTAGCCCTTGTTTTCTTAATAGACTATAAAGATTATATGCATTTCTATACTCATCAATACATTTAGAATCAATTTCTTTTAAATCTTTAATTGCTTTAGAAACGCTCATATAAAGAACCTCGTTTGGAAATATGTAGTATACTTATTATTTTTCATATATTCAATAGCAAATTTGTAATATTCATCTATCGCATCTCCAACCACAGGAATCGTTCCATAATCTTCAATTTTTAATTTCAAATCATTTCTCAACATATTTATATCAATTGGTCTTCCATGAGTCTTCCAAATTTTATTATCACTAAGTTTTCCAGCAATTTCTTCAGCTCTTTTTTTCCTTTCGTCTGGCGTAACTGGCGTTCCATTCTTGTGTGTAGTCCATGTTTTAAATTTATAAGAACACAGCCACTTAGTTAAAATATCAATATTTAGTTCCTTTGCTTGTTCATAAAGCCTAAGTTCTGCTAAATCAAAATCTTTTAAAATAACAAATTCAGCATTGCTTAAAGTATTATTATTCGCTTTATCTAAGAGTTCATTAATTTTATCAAGATAGCCTAAAGCAGCAACATAATGTCCTTCTTTATTTTTGACTTGAGGATCAATTGGGCCGAGTATTGAATAATAATTCATTAAAATATTGTCGCCGCCCATACAAAAAACAGTGCCTGCACTATATGCATAATCAGGAACAATAAAATTAACTTCTTTATAATGGTGTCTAAAGACAGTCATCATCCTTTGTACAGGACCAAGGCTACCACCATTTGTAGTCAAAATTACAAATAGTTTATCCTTTTTAAATTTTGATTTGGCTATTTGCTCAATCATGTCTTTAATATGAATTTCAATTCCTTCATCAATGCCACCAAAATAAACCAACACATTGCCATCTAAAACCTTTTCTAGATTATTTAAAAGATTTTTCATTTTAGCAGTATTCATTATAGCTAATTTATTTTCATTCATAATAAACTCCTTATACAAAGTATAACAATTCAGCCTTTAAAAGTAAATATTACTAACAAAAATTACTTAACATTTTTGTATTTCTTTTTACCATTTATTGCCCAACAGAATACATAATACCAGCTCTTAAACCAATTAATCTTTTGGGTTTTGTGATAAACCCTAAATTCATACTTAATTAATTTGAACTTATTACGAGATTTACTATTCTCTAATATTCTATATGTAGCAAGTACTTTTGGATTACCGTGTGCTACATGTCCATCTTTTAAAATATCTAACCAAAATGTATGGTCTTCACACTTCTTTAAATCTTCTGGGAAATAACGTTCTCCCACCACATCCTTATCATACATTGTGGTTAGACATGATAATGGACATGTTTTTAAGACTGATTTATAAGTAACATCTTTTGGAACCATGAATTCAGATTTTGATTTTGGAGTAAGTCTAATATAACCAGCGGATACAACTGGACCGTTATCTTTAATGAACTTAACTTGTTCTTCAAGATATGTTGGATCAAGAATATCATCTGCATCAAGAAATGTTATATATCTACCTTGAGCATTTCTTAAGCCAATGTTTCTAGCTTTGGCGGTTCCGCCATTCTTTTCTGCTTTAATAAGTTTAAAATTTGAATAATCTTTTACTAAATTGGAAACATAATCAAATGAATTATCAGTAGAGCAATCATCTACGATAATCCATTCAAAGTCTTTAAAAGATTGATTTAAAACACTTTCAAATGTTTCTTTAAACCATTTTTTTGCGTTATATACTGGAGTGATAATACTTACTAAACTCATAACATATAAGATAAAGGAAACTATTGATAGAATCAATACAAATATAAAAGACTGCAATTAATCAAGTGACTTAATAAGATATTTAATTATGCAAAATATTTTTCATAAATCAGCAAAAATGATTCTTTATAATTTTGCGATTTTTCTGATAATTCTTTGATTGTTTTAACAACATCAAATGTTGAAAACTTTTCTTTAAGGTTATTAACAATCTCAGTAATCATTGCTTTGCTGATGTGGTTCTTGGAAATAGGAACACCATATTCTTTAATTGTAAAGAGAACTTTCTTTTCGTTGTCAGTGAGTAAATCTACATCAAAATCTTCTGTTATAAAACGATTATATTTCGCTTTAAAATCTTTTATAGCTTCAAGAACATTTTCTCCAAAAGTAAAATTAGGAAGTTCATTTTTAATTAAGCAAGCGATATTAACAAATGGCTGGATGTAGTATTCAGAATTTGAATAAGTAAACCTCATCAAACATTCTATTGCTTCTGTAGTAGAATAAATTTTATTTTTTGGATGATACTTACTAATAAAATACTCGACTCTATCATTATAATTTTTAAAAGATTCAAAAATATCATTCGCATAGTCTGAATAGTATCCTTTCTGTAAAACTGCTTTCATTGCAACTTTATCTTCCCACATATGGTTTAATGAGTAATCATCAGAAAAAACCTTTTGTGCCATTTGTGGGACATATGTCATCCAGCCATGATCAATATCAATTTTTAATACTTCAATAATTTTTCTTAATTTTCGAAGCGATAATGAATTTGTTATTAATATTTTTTTACATAATTCAAACGGAATATCTGATTGTTCTGAAAAAGATTTGATTTTAATGTCATCATTTGTTTCAGAGATTTCTTGAATATCGTTTCCATTTTCTCTAAATAAATCAACATTGACAACCTTATTGTCAATATCTTTAATCGAATTAACTGAGTATATATGTCCTATTGGGTATTTTCCCAATCTACCAGCTCTTCCAATAGTGTTTTTGATTAACAAAATATCTCTATCTAAATTGACTTTTGAACTAATAAAAATATTTTTAGTCGGTGTATTTATTCCTTCTGATATTGAATTTGTGCCAACAAGCAAATTGTAATTTGGGTCTTTATTAAAAAGACGTATTATTTTATTTTGCATGTATTTTGGCATCATGCCGTGATGGACCAGGATACCTTGCTTTAATAGTTTAATTACACTCCATTCAGGATGAAAGTCATCTTCTAAATTTTTAATAAAATTATTGTATAAATTTTTACTATTTTTATTTTCAAAGGATAAAGCGAACTCGCCAATTTGATTTGGTGTTTGAAAAAATAAAATAGTCTTTTCCTTTTTGCCCTTTTCAATTAATTCTTTATCAAATTTTTCTTCAGTTTCTAAAGTATGAAACAAATGATCAACAGCATTAAATTTAGTATCAAATTTATCAAAGTTGTATTCATCAAAACCAAGAAAATTTGCATTAGGGCTTAAAAGAATCATTTTATTTGCATTTTTATTTACAAAATCCAAGAATGTCTTTGACAATTTATAGTTTCTTATTTCTCCAGTACTATCTTTTAATTTGTATGCTTCGTCAATAACAAACAAATCTATGTCTTTCTTAAAATAATCAGATATTTCCAAAAACTTTTCTTGTGTGCCTATAAAGATACTATTTCCTTGAAAATCGGTTACATCGGTTTTATTTTTATCAAAAATCTCATATGCAGAAAATGAAGCGTTTGTCTTAAAAGTGGTTTCTAATTCATATGCCAGAGAATTAGTTGGAACAATGAAAACAACTTTCTTTGGTTTAAATCTAAATATGTATTCTTTAAGAAGCAAAGTTTTGCCAAATGAAGTCGGAGCAGAAAGAATGAGCTTTTTTGATGATATAATTTTATCAAAAGCTTCTTGCTGTTTAGGGAAAAAATAAATATTTTCGTTTTGAATATGAGTTATTCTTCTTTTTTGATTTTTCTCAATTACAATCTTTTCAAACAAAGAAGAACACAAGTTATCATTGCATAAATATGAAGTTAAACCCAAGAAAGCTTTGGACTTTTCTGAAACAAATTCATTATTATCTAAGGCAATAAGTAATTGTTTTCTATCTTCAATTAATGAATTTTCATCAAAGTTTTTCATAAAATTCCTTTAGCGATTGCGCTTTGCTAATAAAATTTGTGATAGAATCAATTTTTGAATCAACAAACAAATGGAAAATAACAATCTTATACTTAAACTCTGCAGGAAGAGTAAATTCCTTTTTAATTTTATTTGCTAATTTATCATGATCAACTTTAAATTCATTGTAAAAATCCTCTTTTTCAAAATCTTCGAGTTTATATGGAGCAAGTTCATGAATAGCAAATCCACACAAAATTATCTCTTGTGACAAAAACTCTGATATGTCATACGATTTATATTGTGTCTTTCCTATATTTTGTAAAATTAAAATTTTAGTATCTGAATTAACAAGGGAACTTCTATATAAACCATCTAATTTATTGATTATGCTATCCTTTTTACAAAAATCATCTGTTATTTTTGCAATGCAAGTTTTCAATGAAGGAATAAACTTTGCCTCAGACAAAATGATTTTACCTTTCGTGAAATCAACTAAACAGTCATCAGGGCCCGTTTTAACATCGATTAATGTGTCATTAATATCTATAGCAGCATGAACTAATTTACAGCCGTATACATCTCTATAAACAATTGGAAGAATTGCTTCAGCTAAAAAAGAATAGAAAGAATGATGATCTGTTAAGGATTTAGTAACATATTGTTTAACATTATCAACATGCATTGGAGGAGAAAAACGCAAATACATATTAGCTAAATTTTCGTTAGACAAGTCATCATCGTCAAAAATAAAAGATAAATTTTCTTTGCTTAAAATATAATTAGTCAAATTGTTTTGAATATCTAAAGGCTTGAAAAGGACACTTTCTAAACAAACGCTACCGAATGTGTCGTTTGTTGATTTTTGTATAACTGATTTATGTTTTAAAAATTTCATTTTAACTATTATACATTATAATCGTTTATAAAATCAGTTAATACTTCTAATGCTTATATTAATAATGAATCATTAACATCAAACTCACATCCACCACATATAAGTAAACTAACATTCTCTTTCCTTTTGATATATAAGGATAAGATAAAGGATTTCTCTATTGTTTATAAGTATGGATATTTCTCTATTATATATGAGAAATCAAAAACAAAAGAGGGTTGGCCTCTTAATGTTTTATGAATAGATTGTAATAATCGTAATGAATAAAACCGGATTTTAAATAATTGTAGGCAGTGCCCAAAAACAAATAAGAAACACAACCAAAACAGCCGAAATTCCAATTGAAACAAATATAAATTTCTTTGTTGTTTTAACGTCTTTAGGATTTTTCTCTTCTTTAGGAACAATAAATAATTTTTCTCTATTTAATACTGATTGTTCATCTCTCTCAAATACTATAGATAAAATAATCATAACAAGAACATTCGATAAAACACCCCACAAAAATGGGTCAGCATAAATAGGCATTAGCTTTCCGGTGATTGAACTATATAACTTGATTGAGAAACTAACCAAAAATCCAACAATCATTCCACCAAGAAAACCTTGTTTAGAAACATTTTTTGACCAAACAGAAGAGATTGCTTGCGGCAAGAATGAACATGCGATAATAACACTTCCAAATTGCATTAACCAGAAAATTGAAGGTGGGTTGAAAATACAAAGTAATGAAATTAATATCGCACAAAATGAAATAAATAAAATTGATATTAATTTACTATGCTTTTTGGAATGTACAACATCCAAGCTAAAAGTTGATCCTAATAATTGGAAAAATGTAGTTGCACTACTCATACCAGCAAGAAGTATTCCTACAACCAGCAGTGTGCCAAGTACAGCAGGCAATTTGTTTAATGCTGTCCATATAATAACACTTGATGGTTCTAATCCGCTTGTGCCGCCTATTTGTTTAATAAACACACCAGACATTAATGTTAAGAAACAAATAATAATTACAAAAGGAATTGCAATTGCGCTTGACCTAACTGCAACATGCTCGTTTTTAGCCATTGTATATCTGCTAGCTTGCCATGGTCCGCAAAATACAACACCCATCCAGGAAAATCCACTAATGATAGTCCATGTTAAATTAAGGCCTTTGTTTGCATATAAATAGTCGTTAGAACCAAAAATAGAAAGAAAATCTATACTGCCTTGTTCTTTAAATAATTTCAACGATGTAAACCAACCGCCATTAATATTGGCGATAAAAATTACTGAGATAATTGTTATTAATGTAAAGAAAGCAAACATTATTGTGTCAGTAACAAGAACGCCACTAGCACCACCAATAATTGTTATTAAAGCAAAGAAAGCAACACAAATAATAGAACAAAGTGTTCTGGATAGACCGGTTGTTGCAACAAGAACTGTTACAACACCCTGAGCACAAGATAATAAGTAAACAAAGACGCAAATAATAGTAATTATGTCAGCAACAATCTTAATAGCTTTAGATTTAAATCTAGATGCAAAAAATTCTGTGATGGTTTTACATTTACTTCTTCTAAGATATCTACCGAAAAATAAAGATCCTAAAATATAACCTAAAACCAAAATACAATCTATAAGAAATATTGGACCAAAGCCACCAGAAAACGCTTCACCTAAATCGCCAGTATAGGCTCCTGTGCTAAGGAAAGATGCAATTAAAGAACCAGCAATTAAAAATGTTGGTGCTTTTCGAGAAGCAACAAAATAATCATCAGATGATTTGGCTTTTCTAGAAACAATAAACGAAATTACTAAAAAAACAAAAAATGTAACAATAATAGCAATAATCATTGTTTGTTCTCCTTATTTAATATAAATAAAGCAAGCAAAAATGATCCAACTAGTATAGCGCCAATTAAAATAGTAGCGATAAGTACACCCATATCATTTCTCCAAGAATTTTACATACTTATTAAATTCCTCAAGCCATTTGTTTAAGTAAGATTGATAGTTATTTCCTAATGCCATCATATAAAATGTCCAAATAATCCAATAATAATAATTAATGACTGCACACAACATGATGTGTCTAATTTCTTTATCAGTGGCATTTCTTTCAAAATAAAGAGACAAGTATTTTTGAATATTTTCTTTATTCAAAACTTTATACGCGATTAACTTTGACACATCAAAACCAATATCATTATCTCCAGAAAATTCCCAATCAATTAATGAGAGCTTATCTCCAGAAATCAAAATATTAGGTTCATACAAATCATTGTGACACAAGGCGGTTGCCCATTTATCATTCTTTAATTCTTCATTAAATTTGGCTGCAATTCTTGATAGCATTGAGGCTTCAAAGTAGATATCAGAATTAATGTTTTTAATTTGTTTTAATAAATATTCAGCATTTTCAAAAAAGTCAAATCTATAACCGGATTTTACCGAATGTAATTTTTTAATAGCTGCACTTAATTTCTTGCAATGATCTTCGTTGTTAAAATCAAACAGATCAGTAGTTTCAATAAACTTAGAAATTTTATATCCCTCTTCATCAAAATAAATAACACTTTCATCAACGCCAACTTTATTTGCCAAGGAATTGATTTTCTTTTCTGCTTTTCTATCAACGTAGCTTCCAGCATTTGCTCCTGGAATTCTGAATACATACTTTTGATCGTTGCAGTAAAAAGTAAAATTTCTATTAGAAAGACCGGATTTAATTTGCTCAAAATTTGAAAATGACTCTATAGGACAATTAAAAACTTTGCACATTAATGAAAGACTAAAATTGTTGTTTGTTTTGAATGCATTTTTATCATAAGCAATAAGATCGTTTATTGAATCAAACTCATAAATAACATCATTTGAATACTTTTGAGCTTTCATTTTGAGTTTGTCTAAATTCTCAATATAAATAGTTTCCCAATAATAGTTATCAATTGCAGGATTTCCATAATATTGATTTAGTAATTTTACAAATTCTTTTGAAAAGTTTTTATCAAAATAAGCATGTCCCCACATTACCCATTGATTTAAAGTTGGCTTATTTGTATCTATAACATAATCATTCTTATCTAAAATAAAGCCTCTTTCAAAAGATTTTTCTTTTAAAAAAATAGAACCATAAAATGATTCGTATTCATATTGATGAAACAAATTTTCTTTGAAATAGTTATCGCCACAGACAATATATGTGTTAGCTAAATGTTCTTTTACCACATTAATCGAGGCATGTGTGTTTTTTATATTAAATTCTGGATTAAAAATTAAATTAACACCATACTTATCCTTTAAATAAAAAAACAATTCACTTTTATAACCAATAACAATATAAATATTATTAATGTCCTTTTCTTTTAATTTTAAGATTATATGTTCGATTAAAGGCAGCCCATCAACAACCAATAATGCTTTTGGTTTGTCATAAGAAATAGGAACAAACCTAGATGAAAGACCAGCAGCTAAAATAATAGCATTATTTACTTTGAATTCCTTAAAATAATTTTTTCCGAGACAAGAAAGTACATACCTCTTGTTTATTTTACAAATTATTTGTTTTTCAAGAAGTTGTTTTATTAATTTATTTACTTTTCCTAATGAAAAATTTGTGTTATCAGCAAAACTGCGCTGGTTATGAATATTAAATTCAACTAGATTTCTCAACAATAAAAATTCATCTTTAGAAATGTTCATATTTGAAATTATTTCATAATATAATGAACAAATCAATAAATAACGTTAAACCAAAAATTTTTTTATTTTTTATACTCTTCTCTAAATTTATTTAAAAATTTTATATAAGATTCCTTAGTTGAAACAAAAATACAACCATGATGACCTATTCGTTGATTTTCAGGAGGAAGTTTTTTCCAATCACCATATATTGATGTTAAAAATTCGTCATATTTCTTAGGAACAGAAATCATTATGTCCTCAAAAGGAACCAAAAGTTGTTCTTCAAAAATTTCTTTATTAAACACAAGCTTATTTCTAAAACTTCCAAGCCAAACATAATTACTATTTTTATTGTTATATTTATTAGTAATTCTGCGAGAATAGTTATAAGCTATGGACTTTGAGGGAAACAATATTTTTGTTATAACATCAGTGATTCTATTAAACCTTGTGTGATCATAGTAATGTTCCAAATACCTTCTTTTTGCAAAACGGCATTCCTTTTTATTCAATTTATTTGCCTTTTCAATACTATTAGGAGCAATATCAATTGGGAAGATATCAATCCAAATTCCATGATTAAAATTTTTAAATAAATAACGTTTTTGTATTGCTGTTGTATTTGAATCCCTAATTCTAGAAAAAATCATCCACCAATCTTTTTCTGATTGTTTTGATTCAATAAAGAAATTAGGAGGGAAATATTGCTGTCCTTCAGATAAAAGTTTTTCATAATCTTTTCTTGGCATGCAAAAATCCATATCATCATCCCAAGGGATGAAACCATTGTGTCTAACAGCCCCAATAGTTGTTCCGTAAACTGCGAAATATTTTAAATTAAGTTTCTCACAAACCTTAATAAATTCTTTTGCAATTTTTAACATAGCTTCCTGCATTTCATTCATATTTTGTACCTATTTTCCTTTTAATATCTGTAGTAGAAATATCGGGGGTTCTAGGAAGATAAACCACTTCAATGCCCTCTTCTTTTAAAAAGTCAAATTTACCAACCCAATCATCTCCCATAACAAATACATCAATATCATATTTATGAACATCGGATCTTTTTTGTTCCCAATTATCTTCAGGAATTACTTCATCAACATATTTAATGGCTTCAAGCATTTGTTTTCTTTCAGCATAACTAAAATAGGATTTTTTGCCTTTGATAGCATTGAACTCATCAGAGCTTAAACCCACCACTAAATAATCACCAAGTTCTTTAGCTCTTCTAAGAATATTGATATGACCATAATGTAATAGGTCAAAGGTCCCGTATGTAATTACTCTTTTCATTTTACGTATTCCTTATAGGATTTATTTAAGTCTAACACAATTATTGAATGAATTGGTTTTCTTTCTTCTTCAGGTGGTAATTGTTTCCAATCACCATAATGACCTTCGAGATACTTTTCACATTCAACAGGAACTCTTATTTGAATATCCTCAAATTGTTGCATTTTATAGTCATCAAACCATTCTCTTCTAATATGGAGTTTGCATCTCTTTTCAAACATCCACCATATATATTCAGAATTTTCAAAAGTATATTTTTTGGATTTATTAATGCAACTCTTATATGCTAAATGTTTTGATGGAAGCAAAATCTTGATTAAAAAATTAGCAACCTTAATATGAAATTGAGGAAGTTTGTACTTATAAGATTGATATCTTCTTCGAAAAAGTTTGAAATCAATAAAATCTAATCTTTTCTTTTTCTTATCTGAAACAGGAAGACCATCTAGTGGAAAAATGTCAATCCATAAACCATGATTCATCTCCACATCTTTAACTGCTTTTTCAATTGCTGTTGTATTGCTATCTCTTAATTTAGCGTATTGACAGTAATAATTTTTATCAGTGTCGTGTGTTTGAATAAAATAATGATCTGGAAAATGTTTTTGAGCTTCATTGCAAAACTTTTCGTAGTCTTCTCTAGGCATACAGAAATCAATATCATCATCCCAAGGAATGAATCCATTATGCCTCATTGCGCCTAAAGCTGTTCCGCCTAAAGCAAAATATCTAAGATTTAGTTTTTCACAAACCTTAATATATTCTTTAGCAATTTCTAATAGTTTTTGTTGAATCTCATTCATATTTGTTATTTTACTATGTCAAATAACTATTTTCTACATAATAAAATCATTGTCAAAAAATTTTTTTACAATATAGTTGACCGTCTGGAAATTCAATTAAATAAATCTCTGGGCTAACTAAATTATCAATGTTATCAGGAACAATACTATTTTGATTACTAATTTTTAAAATATATGTTTTTTTATCAATAAAAGCATGGCCTTGGTAAATAGAATAGGATTGTTTATTGCACACAACAAACATTCTATTTGTAACTAGGTCATCAAGATGTTCGCTGCATTTTTCGATTACGCCAGAAAAATGTTTGTTATCATAAGTAAAACTAACATTTTGCCCAGAAACTAGATTTCCAAAAAAATTTATAGTTCTGTTGTGATCAAAAATATGATCATTTTCAAAAATAGTGAAATACATATTAAATTACTTTCCCTTCGGAATAAATCTTCCTTCTTTAAAATCAAATTTATACAAATAATTGCCCTTATTCCATAACTCTCTTGCTTTTTGTACTTTTTCAGGATGATCGTTTAAATAATTAATAAATTCTTTAGCATACCTCTTAGGTTTGCTTCCAAGATATTCAATCTTATCATCAATCGATATATTGCATTCCTCACCTTGTTTACAACAATGAACGTGCGGTCTTAATTCTTGTGTTTCAGTCCCATATCTCACTTCAATAATCAATGGTTTATAATTAACTAATTCTTCAGTTAAAATTACACGATTGCTTAGCTTAAAATTTTCTTTTTCCAACAAAATATAAGTAGATCCCACAAATTCCGTTTCTGATTTTTCTTTAATTAATGACAAACCAGGTTTATAAGTAAGAATAATTTTAAACGTTTTAATACCAATTTTTATAATAAAACAAATGCCGTTAATTCGATCGAAGTCATTTAATTCCTCAAGTGTTAAATTAGACAATTTACAAGCCAGTTCTAAAGAGGAAGAAAAATAAAGAGCCAAACTATCTTTTTCGCTTGTTTTGCAAACTGAATAATACCTAGGCTTGGATTCGTCATTTTTATTATTAAGAATTAGGCAAAGACACACGCCAAATGGAACGTTGTCTTCAAGTCTGATAGTTAAAATATCTTGATTATTTTCCTTAACAAAAGTTCCAAACTTTTTTGGAAAATTATATGATGTTCCATCACTAAAACAAAACGATACTGTATCCATAACATTCCCCTAATTTACTCACAAAATTTCTGGTGGTAAATTGATTTTTACACATTTTTCTAAAGATGGTTCGTTTTTATTATATTCTGGATCATAAGATTGGAATAAATATTCTTCTCCGCCTTCATAGTCATTCAAATCCATTTCTGCAAAATAAATCACCCAATCTTCATTAACTAAAAAATTGTACAATTCAGGATTAACTTCTTTATCTTGACTTAAATGATTTGAATATCTTTCTGAAAAAGGTTTGGCTTTACCAACATACATTGGAAGGTTGTATATTTCGTCAAGTTCTGAAACAAAAATATAAACACCGTTCTTATCATTTGGCAATTTATCAATTTCTTCTTTCTTCAAATGATTCCATACAACATTAACAGTTTTAGTAGGTTTTGGTCCTTCGAACATAAATACCCTCCTTAAATGTACTTTAATATCGTTTCTATAATAAATAGATGTCTTTTTGTTTAGCTAATTTTGTCTCACATCATCCGATATTAAACAAGCTTTAATTATAATTATACAAAGATCTAATTTCTTTTTATATTAGTTAAACGTTCAATCAAGGAAGTATTATCGCCTTTGTATTTTTTATCAATTGATTTGTAATATTCTAAATCAACCGATTTTAAATAAGATAATTTTCCAAACAATGAATTAAAATTAGTGCCAACACCATTATGTTTTATACACTTGTAAATATCGCTTTTTAAATTCTTCTTAAAACTAGTGCATACTGTAAGTTTTTTGTTTTTTGTTAAAGTTATACCAGTAATTCTAACTGAGTCTTTTAATTTTTTATAATCAATTTTTGAATAGTTAAATTTAAGTCCGTAAAAAGATAGTTTTTCACCAATTAAGTCAATAATACTATGTGCAATATATTTTGATGAACTAATATAAATATCATCAGAATATCTTGTATAAATTCCATTTGGTATTGAAGGCAATATATTCTTTACAATATATCTATCAACTTCAAGCAAATATAAATTTGAGATATATGGAGAAGAGACAGAGCCTTGAACAATATATCCATTGAAACATAAGATATTCTTGAGGAATTTCTCATCTTTCTCAATAGATAAGCAACGTGTAATTTTAGAATTTGGAAAATTTTTAAATAAAATTTCCTTAAACATATCCCATTTCATGCGATTAAAATAATGCTTTATATCTAAGTGCAAAAAATAGTGATTGCCTTTGTGTCTCTTTGCATTATCTATAATAGAAAAATTCTTCCTATAAGAAAGTACATTATCGGAACATCTTAAGGTTAATAAATAATTCTCTAAAATAAATTTTTGACATAACTTGGTCAAATTTTTTGGAACAAAAACCAAACGACTTTTTTCTGTATTTTTATTTATAAAATAAGGACGGAAATTATTGAAATTATTTGAAATTGTTTTTAAAAATATTTCCTCATTTGGTATCAATAAACGTTCACACACTTCTTCAATAATCATAAAAATTTTCTCGCATAATCAAAATCAGATTTTAAAAAAAGATATTTTTCATCTTCTAAAAACTTTTGTTTAAACAAAACTGAGCCAAACCATTTTCTATCACTTTTTGAAGCGATTTTTGCTGGATTAATAAAATACAAAAAATCACTATGAGTTTTATCTTCTTTTAAAAATTGTAATTTAGATAGAACGGCAAAATATGCACTCATTACATTTTTGACTGATTTTGAAGTATTTTTAAAACCATCACAATCTAAATAGAGAGATTTAATACCATACATTTTTTTAAAATAATTAAACACAATTTTGTTGTTAATATAGCCAATTAAACAAGCCAAATCAAGTATTATGGCAAAGAAAGTGGTCAAATCCTTAATAATGAATTTACCCGAGTCTATACGATAAAAAGAGTGTAAATATGACTTTTTTGATAATATTTGTTTTCTTTCATCATTTAAAAATGATTCATCGATTGTAAAGCCGCTCTTTTCTTTGCCAGAACCATTTTTATAAGTTGCATAATAAACACGATTTTGATTTATATTATTTAATGCCAAAACAGGACCTAAATTAATGAATGATTTTTTATTTTGCTCATCCTTATCAAAAATTATCATTTCTTTAATACTATCTGAATTATTATCACCAACATTTGTGAATGCACCTAATTCACAGATTGTGCCAGGGCTTTCAACACAAATTAAAACAACACTAGAAATAGCTTCAATAACTCTTTCGAAAGCTAAAAGATCCAATTTTCCTCTACATTCTTTAAACTTTTCAGCAATTATAACTGGATAATCGTTCTGAACGATTTCTAAAATTTTATCTCTAGAAAAATATTTTTTGGCGTTTCCTCCGCACAAAAAGATAAAATTAAAGAAATTAAACTCTTCTCCATAATTAACGCGAAGAATGTTTCTTTCATTATTTATTACTTTTAATGAATTGAAAATACTCTCAATTTTTAAATAAAAATCAAACATAAAGGCCTCACACCTCCGTTATATAGAGCGTTTTGATGAGAATCCGAAACAAAATGAAATATATTTGTTTTTGAGACAAACATTAGATTTAATAATCGAATGTCTATCTTAAAAATTTAATAAATACGTTTGATTTTGATGCCACCGGATCTTTTATTAATAAATAATAGATTCGGTAACATAAAAATAAAATTTTTTTATGTATTGTGTTAACGATATCCAAATTCAAATTTGAATATTGCTAACACCGGCATTAAAAACAAATGCATTTGTTAACGGCCTTCCCATCAAATAATGATGTGCTTGCGCACTCTTGTTTGCTTACACAAACTCAAACTTTTCAAAAGTTTTATCTGAGGCCGCTTATTATTTTAGTATAACTTTACACTTTAAACAATAAATCAATTTAATAAATACTAGAATTGTTTGTTAGCTTTCAAATGATGTGAGACATTTTCTACATCTCATTTCACCAGTATCTTCTAATAATTGAGCTAACTTTTTAAGTTCAACTTTGTTTGGTGTTTTAAATTTAAGTACTAATTTTGGCATATTGTTATATCTATTGTTCCATCTTTCTCCTTGTTCTCTAAGGTCATTTAAGTTACAAAACTTAAGATATCTATAAAATTTGTCTTGATCAATTCCGTGGTTTCTTTCAACTTTGCCATTGTGCTCTGGCGTTCGAGGACGAATCAATTGATGCGTAACCCAACTTCTTTTAAGAAGACTTCAAGGTAGTTGTCGTATGTTCTGATTGTTAAACCTTTGTCTTTCTTTCTTGCTTTGTCAGTAAATTCAAGACCATTGTCTGTTTGTAAGATTTTTGGTAAGCATCCAATCTTCTTGTGAGCATATTTTAGAGCCTGAACTGTTTCATACATTGAGTGTTAGTTTGTAAAATACAAAACACGTTTTTTAGAGTACTCATCAAGTATTGCGTACTGATAAAATTTTCCTTCTAGCCCTTCTGCTTCTAAACATAAGAAAAAAGATTCATTACGTAATTTAAATTCTCAAATATTACAGATTTACAATATAAAAATAAAATCAGTTAATACTTCTTCTATATAACTTCTAATACTTAATAATAAAACCATCATCCCTTTTCCTTTTTATATATAAGGATAAGATAAAGGATTCTTCTATTGTTTGTAAGTATGGATATTTTCTATTATTGGAGAATATAAAAGATTGATGATACTAATGTAGACATTACGTATTCATATTTCTCTATTGCATATGAGAAACCAAAACAAAAAAGGCTCGAGCCTCTTTTGTTCTATAAATAAATTTGCAATAATAAAAAAATCAAATTTTGCTCTTTTGTAAAATTAATCGCAAATTTCTTTTTTTATTTCTAGATAATTCCAATACTCTTTGCCATCATCGTTTTTATAATACATAACTATATGTTTT
>JAKSUF010000030.1 GCA_024409145.1 archaeon
ATTTTTAGTTGATTTTAATTTTATTTTTGGTAAGATTAAGAATATGAAAGGGGCTAGAAATGACAAAAAGAAATTGCAACATTGAACATTTAAAAAACATTGAAATTAATTACGATCCAAATGAATTAGTTAACAAAGAAAAATTACAAAAATTCATACTAAATGGATTAAGTTATAAGATAAAAACTATTACAACTGTTGATGGTAAAAATGTAGTTGTAAATGATATGATATTAAATCATTTAAAAGAAAATAAAATTGAATTAAAAACTTTAACATTTGATAAGTTAATGAGTTTTAATTTTTATAAACAAGGGGATTATATTACTCTAATGGATCTTTTAAAAGATGCCAAAGGAAGTATAATTACATATATTGAAATAGTAGATAATTCTAAAAAGAATATTAAAGAAAAAGAATTATTAAGTACTATTAGTACATATGGTGTTAATGCTGTTATTGTATCTAACGAAAAGAAAGTTGTTAAATACATTAAAAAGAAAGCACCAAATATTATTAGAGGATATAAATTTAAAACATTCGATGAAAACAAAGAAATTGGATATTTTGAACGTAATAGAATTATGAAAGTAAAAGTTCCATTTGGAACAAAACCTGATTTTATTGAGTATGATATTAATCGTATTCCTAATGAATACATCAATGATAAATTTGTTATATCATCATTGATTGATACAGATTCTAAATTAAATAAAGCAAGAGTAAAATCAAATGCTTTTATAGTAAAAAACAACTACTCAGATAGAGAAGTATAGACAGGAGAGATGATGGAAACAAAAATTTTCGAAGATTTTGAATTACAAGAAGGTAAAGAAAAAATTATGCTTTCAGCACCACATGCTTTTATTCATTTAAGAGATGGAGAAATTAGATTAGCTGAAACTAATACAAATAAAATTGTATTAGACTTGTGTGATGAATTAAAAACTTATGGCATTTATAAAACTATAAGTAGTGACAATGATGCTAATTATGATAAAGATTGTCAGTATAAAAAAGAATGTTTAAAACAAGTTAAAAGAAGCAAAATAAAATTACTAATAGATTTTCACGGTATGGCTAGTGAAAGAGAAGAAGATATTTGTATAGGTATAGCTAATTATGAATTAGTTAATAATGATAAAGAATTTATAGATCAAGTAATAAAAATCTTTAATAAAAATGGTTTTAAAAATGTATCAATAGATAAACCATTTGATTGTACTAGAAAAGAATGTGTTTCTAATTACATTCATGCTGAAACTGGAATCTATGCAATGCAAATAGAAATCAATGGTAAGTATAGATTAGAAGATTCTAAAGAATTTAATTTAGATGGTATTAAAAAATCTATTAAAGACATTATTAAATTATTTAAAAATTCACAAAAATAATGCAAATAAATTATTGTAAAATTTAAATTATATGTTAGTATATTACTAACAATATTAAGATTAATTAAGGTTATTTGTAGAGGTTAATTATGAATGAGAAAAGAACAGACTTTGTCACAATTATGTGTTGGATTGCTCTTATTCTTGGAGGACTAATATTAGTAATATTTATTATATCAATGTTACTTGATGTTTTCAGTGCTCCATCTAACAATAAAAATAATACTACTACAGTACAAGTTGAAGTAAATGAAAACAATCCAGAGATTGAAGTCAAAGAAGATGAATATATAAGTTCAGGTAATGAAAATACAAAGATTGCAACAACAACTACTCACTCAAACTACATGAATGGATACAATGATGGAACATTTGCACCATATGGTGGTTTATCAAGAGCAGAAGTTGCAGCAGTACTTGCAAGACTTGATAAAAAATTTAATGAAAATAAAGTTTATTACAATGGAAGATTCTCAGACGTTCCAGAAAGTGCATGGTATGCTAATTATGTTGGATATTGTGCTAATGAATTAATTATGCAAGGATACAGTGATGGTACATTTGGTCCTAGTGATAAAATGAACAAGAGAGAATTCTTAGTTGCAATTGTTAGATATGCAGAAGTTGATTACAATGGGTATACATCAAAATATACAGACGTTAAAGGAACATGGGCAGAACCTTACATTGGTTACCTTGAAAGCAAAGGATTTATTTCGGGTAAAACTGCAACAACTCTTGGAGCTACAGATCTAATTACAAGAGCTGAAGTTTGTAACGTTATTAATAATGTATTAGATAGAAAACCAGATAAAGCAAAAATTGATGCAACAACTAAAAAACAATATTTTAGTGATGTACCAAGTAGTGCATGGTTCTATTATGATGTAGTTGAAGCAACAACATTCCATGATATAGATTTATATCATAAAGTTGTAGATAAAAAATAAAATAATAAGAAGTATATATAAGGAGATAGTTACTTTTTTACGGGATAACTATCTTTTTATTTTGCAATAAACACGGAGGGTATATGAGTTTATTACAAAAAGTTAATTCACCTAAAGATATTAAACAAATGAACTTTGATGAATTAAATGTACTAAGCGAAGAAATAAGAAATTTATTAATAGATACAGTTTCAGAAACAGGGGGACATCTTGCTTCAAACTTAGGTATAGTAGAATTAACTTTAGCATTACATAAAGTTTATAATATGCCTAAAGATAAAATAATTTGGGATGTAGGTCATCAAACTTATGTTCACAAAATTATTACAGGAAGAAGAAAAGTTTTTGATACATTAAGACAACGTAATGGTCTTAGTGGATTCCCAAAAAGAAACGAAAGTCCATATGATACATTTGATACTGGACACAGTTCAACATCAATATCAGCAGCATTAGGACTTGCAAAAGCAAGAAGAGTGAATCATGAAAATTATAGTGTAGTAGCAGTAATTGGTGATGGTGCGTTGACTGGTGGTATGGCTTTTGAAGCATTAAATGATGCTGGAAGAAGTAAAGATAATTTGGTAGTAATATTAAATGATAATGAAATGTCTATTGAAAAAAATGTTGGTGGACTTTCACAATATTTAACTAAAGTTAGAACAGAACCAAGTTATGCAAAAGCAAAAAGAGAACTTGCAAATTTCTTAAATAAAATTCCTACAGTTGGATCAAATATAACTAAGACATTAATTAAAGTTAGAGATGGAATTAAGTATGTTACATTACCATCTTCTATCTTTGAAGAATTAGGATTCACATATATTGGACCAATTGATGGACATAATATAGAACTTCTTTGCGATGTTTTAGGTAGAGTAAAAAATGTTAGAGGACCAGTTTTAGTTCATGTTGTAACTAAGAAAGGAAAAGGTTATACATTTGCTGAAGAACATCCTGAAAAATTTCATAGTATTAGTCCATTTAATAAATACACAGGTGAAACAAATTCATCTACTGATATGAATTATTCAAAAATGGCAGGAAAAATTTTAACAGAAGAAGCAAAATATAATAATAAATTAGTTGCAGTTTCGGCAGCTATGATTGAAGGTACAGGACTAAGTCAATTTAAAAAGAAATATCCTGATAGAACATTTGATGTTGGAATAGCAGAACAACATGCTGTAACATTTGCAGCAGGTCTTGCAACAGCTGGATTAAAACCTGTGGTAGCAATATATTCAACATTCTTACAAAGAGCATATGATCAAATAATTCATGATGTAGCGTTGCAAAAATTACCTGTGGTATTTTTAATAGATAGGGCAGGAATTGTTGGAGCTGATGGAGAAACTCATCAAGGTATTTTTGATGTATCATTCCTTAGTCATATACCAAATATGAAAATAATGATGCCAAGAAATTATATTGAACTAGAAGCTATGATGAGATATGCTTTTGAATATAATGATGGACCAATAGCAATTAGATATCCAAGAGGAGAAGAAAAAGACGTTAACATTAAAGATGTAAATCTAGATTTAGAATCTTGGGATACAATTGTTGATGGTGAAGACGCAGTTATATTAACATTTGGTAATAATGTTTCAACTGCAGTTTCAATTAGAAATGAATTGAAATTTGATGACATAGATTGTGGAATTGTTAATGCAAGATTGATTAAACCATTAGATATGGATTGCTTAACAAACATATTAAAATCAAAAAGACAAGTAATAATTCTTGAAGATAATATTAAACATGGAGGACTTAGTTCATTAGTACTTGAAAAAGTTAACGAAATGCCATTCAAGTATGATAATCGTATATTAAGTTATGCGATTGATGATAAATATGTTCCTCATGGTAATGTTCTTGAATTGATGGAAGAAGAAAATATAGATAAAACAACTATAGTAAATGATATTATTAAAGTTTTTGACGCAAAAAGAAAAAGAACTAAAAAATAATAAAAAAGGTGTTAATTATATATAGTAAAAACTTTAAAAAACTTTGGTAAAACCTATAAAGTTTTATAATTTTAATGTCGATATTATATATAACAAAAGTGTTTAGGAGAATATTATGGTAAGAGGTCTTTATACTGCAGCTACAAGTATGCAAGTACAAATGAATAAGATGGATGTCATAACAAACAATATGGCTAATGCTGATACAATTGGATATAAAAAAGATGTTATGGCGCAAGAAAGTTTTTCATCTAGTTTAGCAAAAAGAATAGATGAACTAGGAGAAACAAAAATAGGTAAAATGAAAGTTGGTGTAGGAACAACTAGAGTTGCTACAAACTTTGAAACAGGTAACTTAAAAAATACAGGTGGTGCACTTGATGTAGCTATTGAAGGAACAGGATTCTTAGTAGTAGATACAAAAAGAGGTGAAAGATATACAAGAATGGGTGACTTAACTTTAGATGCTGAAGGATATTTAAAAGATGCTAATGGAGATAAAGTTAAAGATGATACAGACAATGATATCATAATTCCATCTGGAGGAAATATAACAATTTCAACTAATGGTGTAATTACAGTTGATGGTAATGAAATTGCAAAATTACAAATAGTTGATTTTGAAGATTTAAATTATTTAGAAAAAGAAGGAAACGGATTATATAAAACAATGAATGGTGCAACTGAAAAAGAATTTACAGGTAACATCAGACAAGGATTCGTTGAAGGATCTAATGTAAACATTGTTAAAGAAATGGTAAACATGATTTCTTTAAATAGAAACTATGAAGCAAACCAAAAAGTAATACAAACACATGATTCATTAATGGATAAAGCAGTTAATGATGTAGGTAGATTATAGGAAAGAGGTAATAAATTATGATGAGATCACTTTGGACTGCTGCTAGCGGAATGTACGCACAACAGTTAAGTATGGATAACATTGCAAATAACATTTCAAATGTAAATACAACTGGTTATAAATCAACAAGAATGGAATTTAAAGATTTATTATATGCAAATCTTACTGAAGCAGTTATAGATAAAAATGGTGAAGGATCTCCAGTAACATTACAAGTTGGACATGGTGTTAGAAGTGGAGCTATCACAAGAGATTTTGGAACAGGTAACTTAACAGAAACAGGTAATACTTTTGATTTTGCTATCGAAGGAAATGGTTTCTTCTGTATTCAAGATTCTGATGGATCAGAAAAATATACTAAAGATGGTACATTTAAAATTTCACCATATGATGGAATGAATTATTTAGTAACATCTGAAGGATATAGAGTATTAAATCAAGATGGTGAACCAATAACATTTGATCAAGAAATTTTAACTTCAACAATTACTGTTGCTGATGATGGATCATTTGCTTATAAAGATGTTGAAACTGGAAACATTATTCCTCTTGATTCATCATTTAGAATTGTTCAATTCCAAAATGTTTTAGGACTTGAAAGTTGTGGAGAAAACTTATTTACTACAACAGTATCAAGTGGTGAAGCATTAGATGAAGCAGAACTTGAAACTGGTGCTAAGAGTACAATAAGACAAGGTGTTATTGAAGCATCAAATGTACAAATCGCTCAAGAAATGGTTAACATGATTGTTACTCAAAGAGCATATGAATTAAACTCAAAAGCAATTCAAACATCAGATGATATGTTATCAATTGCTAACTCATTAAAGAGATAATAAATAGGCGATAATTTTAATAATATAAATAAAAATAAAGGCGAAAGCCTTTATTTTTTTGTATTAAATATTACAAAAAATCAAAAATACTTGCAAAAATAATTATTGATACTATAATAAACACGTATTGGAGGATATTATGATAAATGGAATCTTATATTTAGTATTAGGTTTATTCCTAATATGCTATGGAATATTAGTGTATATTCCAAGTTTTAAAAGAATGTTAATTAAAAATGAAGTAGTATCAAAGATTATAATTAGTGTATATTCATTAGCAATTGGTACAATAAATGTTATGCTTGGAATATATTTAGTTTTTAATTTAGATCCTATTAAATTTTTAATATATAAAACATATTTAGCATATGCAATTTTATTATTCTTAATTACATATGTTGTTTATGAATTGATTTATAAAATTATAAAAAAGAATAATTATAAATTACTAAATTATTTTAATTATATTATTTTTACATTATTAGTAGTTATGATATTATTCTTTATAAAAATGTATTCATCACCAAAAATTGAAATCAATGCCGATAAAGAAACAATTGTTATAAAAGATTTCTTAAGTGTTAAAAATATTCCACTTAGTAAATTAACAAAATTAGATATTGAAGAAACAATGGTTGAAACAACATCTGATTATTTTGCTATGAATAATGGAATTGCATTTAAAGGTTATTTTAAAATGATAAATGGTGATAAAGCATATATTCAAAATAGACTTAAAGATGCAAGGAGTATTGTATTAATTGTAGCAGATAATAAAATCTATCAAGTTGGTTTTAAAGATAAGAGCAAAGCAATTCAAGCTGTTGATTTAATGAACACTTGGAAAGTTCATTTGATGGATCAAGCAGAAGTATTAGACTTTGGAATTACTGAACCTACATATGAAGATGATGCTGATGGACATGGATCAACTCCTGAAGAATCAATTGAAGATTTCTTGTCAAAACATCCAGAAGTATCAAGAGAAGAAGTAATAGAAAATTTAAATATAGCTCAATAAGAAAAAATAATGAAGAGGTAATAATATGGGAATTAATAAAAAATATTTAGAAGCAGCTATGTCATCTGATTTTTTTAAAGATGTAGATGAAAGAGTTGTAAGAAGATATATGATTTCAGATTATTTATACAAAGCTAGAAAAAATGAAAATATAATTGATGAAAATACTGAAGAAAAATTTTTAGGTGTAATTTTAAAAGGTAAAACTACAACTAAAGCAAATGTTCAATCAGATGAAGTAATTCTATCTGATGATCAAGTTTCAAATGTAATAGGTAAGTCATTAATTTTCTCAAATGAAAATAAATCAGATATAGAAGTAGTTTCATTAACAAATACAGTATATCTAAAATTAAGCGAAGATGATGTTAGGGAATTATCACTTAAATATCCTATCATCTATACTAATGTAATGAACATTATGAATGATAGTATTCATACATTATTAAAAAAGATTAAAGGTTATACTGCAAAGAGCGCTGAAAAGAAATTAGCTCTTTACATTAAAGAACAATTAGGTGAAAGCAATACATTTACTCTTGATGTATCATTATCAAAACTTGCAGTTATGCTAGATCTTGGTAGAGCTTCACTTTATAGAGCTATAGATACTCTAGAAAACAATAATGTTATACTTAGAAATAAGAAACAAATTAAAGCAGTTGATATTAAAAAGTTAAATAAATTATGCGAAGACTAATCAAAAACGTCTTAAAATTGATTTAAAAGCGTAAGAAAGTAATTTAAAATAAAGTATTGATTAGAATTTGCAAACATAGTAAATATATAAGTTCTAAAAATAGTAGTATTCAGGAAAGTATTGATAGGACTTTTATGTAAACAGAAAAATTAAACTAGAATTAAACTAATTTAAAATATAAAAAATATGCTAGTGTTATAACACTAGCATATTTTTTGTGTAATCGCTGTTAATATCAAGGTTTGCTTTAATTTGGTAAATATTGTTATACTCTATTTCTTTTTCAAGTTCAATCTTAATATCTTTGTTTGATTTTTTATCTTTTAAATACTTATTTACATTGGTAATAATTGCAACTTTTGATCTTTTATTAGCTTTAACTATCTTGCTTAAAAGTTCTTCTGATGATTGTTTGAATCCTAAAACTCTAACATATTTAGGCATTGTTTCTAATGAATGTTTATAAGAATCTTTTGTTATTCCTAAAATTATATTTGCAATTATTCTTGAGATACCAGTGTAAGTAAATCTTTTTGATTTAACATCATCAATGATAGAAGTAATAGTAAAATTCTTTTTACTTGATTCAATTAATGAGTTATCAATTCCTTCTTTAACTTCATAAATATTTTCTAAATATTCTTTATTGTTTGTTCTTAAAATATATAGAAGTATATCACTGAAATCATCAATTGTTAAAATCTTTTTATTCTTTTTAATTTTCTTTAGTACATCTTCTGGAATGTAATTTGAAATATCTTTTTTATCTTCTAACATTTTTCTGATGTTAGTGGCAGAAGAAATATTATCTTTTATATCTGTATCATAAAATCCAGGACCATTTCTTTTAATAATGTATGGAGTCATTTTAGAATTTAATCTAATTAATTCTTTCATGTATTCAATTGCTAAAATATTGTTTGGTTTATTTATAATATCTTTTGCAACTTGATCATTTTTATATATTTCATTAATTGCATTAGCTCTTGCCACAGGGAATGATACCCCTTTACTAAGTTCATCTTTTAAAACTTTTTTATAATTTCTTGGTTCTTTAATTAATGTTTTTGCAATAGAAGTGATTTTTTCTATATCATCATTTTCAGCACCAAAACATAAATGTGTAACTACTTTAGTATTTTCTAATAGTGTAACTCCAGCTTTAGCAAAATTTTCTGCACT
Source organism: archaeon (assembly GCA_024409145.1). Classification (GTDB taxonomy): domain Archaea; phylum Methanobacteriota; class Methanobacteria; order Methanobacteriales; family Methanobacteriaceae; genus Methanobrevibacter. The sequence goes on from JAKSUF010000030.1 coordinate 8,919, forward strand.
AGAAACTGTAAGAGCAGTAGGTATTTCTAAAACTAAATCTACACCCATTTTTATTGCAAGTTCTGTTTTATCATATTTATCTAATATTGAAACTTCACCGCGTTGTGTGAAATTATTTCCTAATGCAACAATAATATAATCAGGGTTTAATCTTTCTTTTATTTTTTGTATTTGATATAAGTGACCATTATGAAATGGATTATATTCAACTACGATTCCTGCAACAACCATTTTGTCCTCCATAAACATTGTTTTAAAAAGATTATATTATAACTAAAATATACTGTCAAATTAGAAAATATTTATTGACTAATAAAACTTTTTTATTATAATATTATCATACATAGAAGGGAGTAGCAGCGTAGCTATTACGAGTATATAATCGTCATCACAGCGTAAGCTCGGTTTATACATCAAATGCAAGACTTTTATTGTACTTAATTATTATTTGAGTGCAGTAAAAGTCTTTTATTATGACTGCATTCTAGAAGGAGGATTTATGTTAAAGTATGTATTATTAATAGTAGGATTTTTACTATTAATAAAAGGTGCTGATTTTTTTGTAGATGGTGCATCAAACATCGCAAAAAGATTTAATATTAGTTCATTAGTAATTGGACTAACAGTTGTTGCATTTGGTACAAGCTTACCAGAAGCATCAGTAAGTATTTCTGCAGGATTTGCAGGAAGCAATCAATTATGTTTATCAAATGTAATTGGATCAAACATTTTTAATTTACTTGTAGTAATTGGTGCAAGTGTATTATTCAAATCAATGGTTGTAGATAATGTTGTTTTGAAAAGAGATTTTCCATTTTCTATTATTACTACAATAATGGTTTGGTTAATGGGAACAACATTAATTATTAAAGGTGATGTAGCAAGTATATCTAGAATTGATGGAACTATTTTATTAGTTATATTTATTTTATACATGATATATATTGTTTGGGATTGTTTAAAGAAAAATAAAAAATTAACAGAAAAAGAAAAAGCAGAAAATAAAAAAATTAAAATATTTAAAAATTTAGTTATTTTAATTATAGGTCTTGCAGGAATTATTATAGGCGGAAACTTAGTAGTTGATAGTGCTACAAAAATTGCATTATCATTTGGAGTAAGTGAAGCTTTAATTGGATTAACTATAGTAGCAATAGGAACAAGTCTTCCTGAACTTGTAACTTCATTAGTTGCAATCGGAAAAGGAAGTAGCGATATAGCAATTGGTAATGTAGTTGGATCAAATATATTTAATTTATTATTTATATTAGGAACAAGTGCAACATTAAAACCAATTGAAGTACAATCTGGACTTGATGTAGATATATTATTCTTATCAATCATAAGTATAATTGTATATATATTTGGTCTTACTGGCAAAAAGATTACAAGAGTAGAAGGAATATCAATGTTAATTTGTTATTTCCTATATGTAATTTTTATGTTAGTTAGAGAAGGAATTATTATTTTATAATTTATTTATAATTTTTAAATAGAAAATAATGGTATTAACAATAACAAAATTTAAATATAAGTATTGGAATTTTTATATTTTCAATACTTATATTTATATATAATTGAAAACGTCAAAAAAACTTGTATTTTATTTGATTTTTTCAAATTAAATGATATAATTTACTAAGCCAAAAAAGAAAAGAATAATACTATATCTAAAGGAACATAAAAGTACCCATGCTAGTTATACTATTTATGTTTTGCTAAATGTAGTAAATAAAATTTCTAGGCAAATTTTTATTAGAGGAGTTAAAAATGAAAGAAGTAAAAAACTATGCTTATGCAGGTCTTTTAACT
>JAKSUF010000300.1 GCA_024409145.1 archaeon
ACCCCAAACCCCTTGTTAATTATTTATTCTTTTTCTCGCTAATTTAAAAAAGTTAGTCTTTTAATTTTATTTCAAATAATAAAATAATGAATAAACAATTGACTATAATATTTTTATTGATAGCTATAAATTAATCTTACTCTATTAAAGGAATAATTAACACACTATAGAAAAAAATTGAAACATTGAGTAAGGGTAAGATTAATAATTATATTAATGGAATGAGAATAAATCGTTCACTAGATTCAGATAAATCAATAGAAGAATTTGCTGCTGATGTTTGTATAGACACAGATTATGCTAATATTACTGTTTTAGATGTTAACAGAAAAAATAGAGATGATTACGATTATGGAATGGGAATAGACTATTAAGATATAAAAGACTTAGTAAGTGAAATGGATGTTTCTAAAGTATCAAGTATATTTAATGCAGGTGGAACATAATTAAATTTATCAATAACAGTAATAGTAGTAGCAGCTATAGCAACAGTTGTATCACTTGTTTGCTGCTGTTTTGCTTGTTGTTCTTCTTGCTGCTGTTGTTGCTGCTGTTTGAAGCCATGTTGCGATTGCCCTAAAATATTAAGGTTAGTATTCATGATTATTTCTTTTGTTTGTTTTGCTCTTACCCTTGTATTTATTATCATTTCAATGACCAGTATTAAATCTTCAGGAAATAAAATAAGAGATGGAGATTGCTCTTTCGCTAACTTGGCCAAAGTATTATAAAGCGGTACTGATGATAGATATCCTTACTTTTTCCCAGGCTTCAAAAAATTATAAGAAGATGTTGAAAGTGCACAAAATGAATTTTAAAATTTAGGCAAAAATGCTTTGGATAAAGATTTCTCAGCTGAGTTGAATGCTTTAGGATGTGAAGATGATACTTGTCCTAAAACTAATATTTGCTAGAAGGGAATGTCAAGAGCTGAATGCGCTTATAATGAAATCAATGATTTCTTGTCAACACAAGATGAATCTATTATGAATTTTAAAGAAGGAAAAACTTCTTCTTCTAATCTATATTTAAAATACTTTAAGAATCCCTCTGATTAAAATTATTTTGAAGCTATATTAAAAATGAATTTACCTTAATTGGAAATAGTAAAAGAATACAGTACCTATTTATATAATTTCATAGCTGGTTATGAAGAAGCTAAAAAGAAATTAGGCGAAGATGATAAAGGAACATTTTTAAGTGGCTAAATAGGCAATTTTGGAGACTTGAGCAATAATCTAACTGATACATTATATGATATTTCCGATACTTTAGACGATGTGGTTAAAATTGTAAGAGATTATGTCATTTACGCTATTTTTATATCAACCATTGTTTAATTAGTTTTAGTAGCTGTATTCGGACTATTTTATATTTTATTCTGCTTTATAAGAAAATCTATCTGCAAGACATGCTCTTTCTGTTTCATGTTTTGGTCTTCTTTGGTTACTTTAATAGTAACAGTTGTTGTATTAGTAGTAGTAGTACTTTTAATATTATTAAGCTCAATATGCTCAGTGTTTTCAGGAGCTATTGATGATGCAGGTACTTTATCATAATTATTTGAATTATTCGGATCTGTTATAGATGATGAACCAATAGAATTATTAATGAAATGCTTAGATAATTAAGGAAAAGGTAAATTATTGGATATTTATTATTAAGTATATGATAATGGATCTTCCGATTCTGACGATGATTAAATTAAATAATTTTAAGAGAAATTAGGATAAATAGATGAAGGACGTAATTAGATGAATGAATAATAACCAGTAATTGAATAAAAATTATAAGAAATTTAAATTTCTGCCAGCTAATATATGTAAGATTCTTATGATGTTTATTCTATGAAAAGCAATGATAGTATTTCTGATTATAGTGCAACTAATTTAGCAACTCTAAATAGTTATTGCTAATCAAATGACTTCTTAACTTTATCAAGAGATGAATATATCGATGCAGATGATGATGTTACCAATGACTTACATTATAGTTTGAACCCTGATGATTTCGAATGTTCTTCTTTATCTAGTATAAATTCAATAAAAACTAATTGTAATGGGTATCTCTCAATGGGCAGTGATCCAGCATGTGCAAAAATAGAAAATCATTTAAATGAATATAATAAAAATAAAGATTTTTATAGTAGAAATGCAAGCGCAGCTTATAGCTCATATTAAGTTTTGTAAAAATTAAAATCAGACAATGCAGCTATAGTATAAAAAATAAATGATGCTTATACTAGTACTGAATAAATTTAAGGAATGAAAGATGCCTCAAAAAAATTAAATGATGCAGATTGTTAAGTCATCAGATCATCTATGTTATCCTTCGAATAAAATTTATGTTTCGATTATATTAAATATACATATAAGTATATGCAATTTGAATTTTTGGCAGTACTTTTCTCAGTTATATTCATGATAATCGCAATAATAGGATAGATTTGTGCAAAAGAAAAATGAAAAAAAAAATTAAATTAAATTTTATGCAATTAATTTTTTTAAGCTAAAAAAAAATTTAGTGCCGATTTTTAAATTTATTAAAGTAGTATATGGGGTTTGGGGT
>JAKSUF010000301.1 GCA_024409145.1 archaeon
TTTTTATAGTTTCTTATTTAATTTTATAAAAAATATTATGTGGATGTAAATATTTTTTCTATTTTTGATGTCAATTATTAAATAGTATTATAATTAGTATAATTATTCTAATTTGTGCCATTATTTTTTTTAATTAATTCAATACACATCATTCCTAATTCTATAAATCTGTTTCATGTTTGACTAAATCTCAATATAATTTAAAAATTAAAATAGGATTTTAGTAATACTGCATTTATAAATGAATTAAAAAAAAGTAATACTTTATATACTTTAAAGAATATAGTTTTATTAAAAGTAATACTGCATTTATAAATAAACTTAAAAAAAGTAATACTTTTATAAAAGTTTCTTTAAAAAAAGTAAATTTAAATTAAAGAAATTTAGAGTATAAATTCTTATGAAATAAATTAGAGGTATTATATGATTGATAAAATAATTGATTTCTTATTTGGATTAAAAATGACAATCATTTCAGGAGTATTCTTATTAATTGCATTTATTTTTATGATTTTTGGATTAAACCTTCCGTTTAATTTTAATTTTGCATGGGTGACTGTTATTATAAGTGGAATTCCTATGTTACTTTTAGCTATTGTTCGTTTAATAAGAGAAAAATGGATTTCTTCAGCTCTTTTGATAGCAATAGCTATGATTGCATCTATTTTAATTGGAGAAATTTTTGCAGCAGGGGAAGTTGCATGGATTATGGCATTAGGTGCTCTTTTAGAGGATTGGACAGTTGAAAGAGCAAAAAAAGGATTACAAAATCTTATTAATTTAACTCCTCAAAAGGGACGTTTGATTAGTGAGGGTATGGAGAAAATTGTTTCTGTGGATAAGATTAAACTAGGAGATACTTTAAGAATTCTTCCAGGGGAAACTATTCCTGTAGATGGTACAATTATTAAAGGAAATAGTTCAATAGATCAATCCATAATGACTGGTGAATCATTACCTATTGATAAAGAAACTGGGGATGATGTGTTCTGTGGAACTATGAATTTATATGGTTCTATTGATATCAAAGCAACAAGTTTAGGAAAAGATTCCTCTCTTCAAAAATTAATTGATCTTGTTAAAGCAGCTGATGAGAAACAAGCTCCAACACAAAGAATTGCAGATAAATGGGCTACTTGGTTAGTTCCAGTGGCATTGATTATAGCAATTTTAACTTGGATTATAACTGGAGATCTTGAAAGAGGAGTTACTGTTTTAGTTGTTTTCTGTCCATGTGCATTAATTCTTGCGACACCAACTGCAATTATGGCAGCTATTGGTCAAGCTACTAAATATGGGGTTTTAATTAAATCTGGAGAAGCTTTAGAAATATTGGGTGGATTAAATACCTTAGTATTTGATAAAACTGGAACTTTGACTTATGGTAATTTGCAAGTTTCAGATATAATTTCATTAAAAGATAATTTAACCGAGAATGAGTTATTAAAAGTAGTTGCATCATGTGAAAAATTAAGTGAACATCCTCTAGCTAAATCAATTATGGAAGCTGCAGAATCTGCTAAACTTGAAATTGAAGATCCTATCGATTTTAAAATGTTTCCAGGAAAAGGCGTTCATTGTGTAAATTCATATGGTAATATTTATGCAGGAAATTCTAAATTCTTATCTGAAAATAACTTTGACCTAAATATTGATAATTATTTAACAAAATTAAAACAAGAAGGAAAAGCTTCAATTATTGTTGCATTAAATGATGAGTTAATAGGAATAATTGGATTATCTGATATTGTTCGTGAAGATTCTAAGACTATGATTGAAAACTTGCATAAATTAGGTACTGAAACTATATTACTTACTGGAGATAACACAGAAACTGCTAATTATTTTGCTTCACAAGTAAGTATTGATAAAGTATATGGTAATTTACTTCCAGAAGAAAAACTTAACTGGATTAATAAACTTAAAAATGAGGGTAAAAAGGTATGTATGGTTGGTGACGGAGTTAATGATGCTCCTGCACTTAAAACTGCAGATGTAAGTATTGCAATGGGTTCTGTTGGAAGTGATGTTGCTATTGATGCAGCAGATATTGCTCTTTTAGGTGATGATATTGGTAAAATCCATTACCTTAAAAAATTATCTAATTCTACATTATTTATAATCAAAGCAAATATCATAATTTCAATGACTATCAATGCAGTAGCTATTATTTTATCTGTTTTAGGAGTATTAAATCCTATAACTGGTGCTATTGTACATAATGTAGGATCTTGTGTTGTAGTTCTAAATGCAGCATTACTTTATGATAGACGTTTTGATGACTCAATAAAAACATTTGATACTGAACATTTAGAACATAATCATTATCATTTCCATGATGATAATGAACATTCACATTCTCATGAAAATGTAGTAATACTTGATGAAATTAAAACAGAGCATGGAATTAAACATATGCATATCCATAGACATTCATAATATTTAAAATCAGAATTTGGTATTTAGTTTATTTATTAAGAAATTACTTTTTTTATTTTTTTAGTTTTTTTTATTTTTTTAGTTTTTTTTATTTTATTTTCTTTTTTTATATTTTTTTATTTTTTTTTT
>JAKSUF010000302.1 GCA_024409145.1 archaeon
GAAAATGCACTGTCTGGTAATTTAGTATCTATAAATGGTGATGGTGGAAATGATGATGTAATGCTTGAAATGGCAGGAGTAGGTGTAGCTGTTAATAATATCAAATTCATGGAAAATCCAAAAATCTTAGAATTAAAATTATTATTAGAAAAACCATTTAGTATATAATATATTCCACAATATAAAATAAAAACAATCAAGTTCTATTAGATAAAATTATAATAGAATAAATAAGTTATAGGAGCTAAAAAATGAATACATTAAATAAAATGCAAGTTTTAAGTGATTCTGCACAATATGATTTATGCGATTATGTAAATCATAATAAAAGCTCTCAAATAAACTTACCTGGAATATATCACGCTATAGGAAAAAACGGATGTCAAATACCTATTTTTAAAACATTAATGACAAATAAATGTAAAAATGATTGTAAATATTGTATAAATCAAAGTAAACGTAATTTTACAAGACTTGAACTTAATCCAGATGAACTAGCAAGAGTATTTTTACATTATTATAATAACAATTATGTTAATGGTCTATTCTTAAGTTCTGGTATATCAGATAATATCGAAGATACAATGGAAAAAACAATAGAAACTGCTAGAATATTAAGAAAAGATTTTGGATATCAAGATTATATACATTTAAAAATCATTCCAGGATCTTCAAAAGATGCTATAAAAAGAGCTATGAATTTAGCAGATAGAGTAAGTATAAATATTGAAGCAGCTACAAAAGATGGTCTTAGTGAAATTTCAACAACAAAAGATTATAACAAAGATATTTTAAAAAGAGTTGAATGGATAAATGATATAGGGAAAAGAAATCCAAAACTTGTTAAATCTGGAAGTACAACTCAATTAATTGTTGGAGCTAATAATGAAACTGATAAAGAAATTTTATCAAGAATGGAAAATTTATATAAAAAAGTAGATTTAAGACGTAGTTATTTCAGTGCGTTCACACCTGTTGAAGGTACAGATTTTGAAAATAAAACTGCTTGTAGCCAAGATAGAACAAGTAAATTATATCATGCAGATGCACTTCTTAATGAATATAATTTTAAACTCAAAGAATTAGTTTTTAATGATACAGACCAATTGTATTTAAATGAAGACCCTAAAATATTAGCTGCAAGGGAAATGGATATTTTCCCTGTCGAAATTAATTCAGCACCATATAAAGAATTAATAAGAGTTCCAGGTATAGGAGTAAATTCTGCAAAAAGAATAATATCTATCAGAAAAAAACAACCTTTTAAAAAAATTTCAGATTTAAAAAAATTAGGTGTAGTTACTAAACGAGCAGAACCATATATAAAATTAAGTGGAAATTATCAAAGCGCTTTAGATAATTATTAATTTGATTATATACTCTGATAAAAATTAAAAAAATTAAAATAATTAAATTAATTAAAAAATTAAAAAGTTAAAATAATTAAAAAAAAAATAAAATAATTAAAAAAATAAAAAGTGGGATATCCTAATAAAATCATTACAAATGATCAAATAATGTCCAAATTTCTGGATATTTTTCTGCAAGAGCATCTTCTATTAATTTAGAAGCTTCTTTACTAATACTAAATTCAGGTTCTGTTTTTCTTAAGTATCTTAATACAGCAGCTGCTTTTGCAGACCACAAAGTAATTCTTGGATTAGTTTCAACAATTTCAATAACTTGACATAGATTTTTCTCTTCTCTTTCAGACAATAAACCATCAAGATCATTTTCCTTGTTTTTAGATCCAATATTTTTAATAGATTCTTCATTATCTTCAATATTTTTAATAGATTCTTCATTAATTTTACTAGACTCTTCTTCAACACTAACTGTAACATCTTCAGTTATTATTTTATCAGAATTTTCTAAAGATTTTTTATCTTCAAGAACATCTTCATCAATAACATTTGAATTTTCATCTTTAGGAACTTCCACATTTTCTTCAGAGAAATTTTCAGAAGAATCTTCTTCAGTAGGTTCATCATGAATAGAAGTTTCAGACTCATCAGAATTATTATCTTCATCAAGTTCTATAGACTCAGAATCATCATCCTCAACAACTTTCTCTTCAACTATTTCTATAGACTCAACAGAATCATCAACATTATCTACATTATCTACAATATTTTCTACAGTATTAACATTTTTTACATCAGAATCTAATGTATCTTTTATTTTATCATTTATATCAGATACATCATCATTTTCATTCTTAATAGAATCAGTATTACTATCTGTAGATCCAATAGAATCATCAGATTCATCTAATTCATTAGAAGCATCAGAACTATTAGAATCACTTATATCTTCCATTTTATCATCAGAAATTTCTACAATTTCTTCTGAATCTACAATATCTTCAATATTATCTTCATCTTCATCTTTTTTAAGAAGATCCTCTAAACTTAATGGTTCTTCATCTGGTACATCTGAAGAAATATCTGGAATTAAAGAATCTAAACCTTTTCCCAAACCTGAATTTTTCAACATGAAATCAACCCACTTTGTTCTATTAAAAAATTTTTAATTTAAAATTTTTAATATCTAAAAATTTAAT
>JAKSUF010000303.1 GCA_024409145.1 archaeon
ATTAACTTTTTATTAAATAAAAATTATTAAATATTGTTTAATTTGATCAATATGAAAGGTATTATTCTTTTATTAATTTTCCTTTTCTAATTAATTTCAATAAGTTAATAAACAGATGCTAAACCTGCTGATGCACCTGCTAATAAAATAACAGCCCCTTAAGAAGAAAAAAAAGAAGAAAAAAAAGATGAAAATAAGGATAGTAAGACAGCCAATTCAACTTCCTCTAATGCCACCACTGCTGCAAAGACAGACACTACTACTGAATAAAATAAAGCAGGGGAAACTAAAAAAGAAAATTAAGAAACAAAAAATGAATCTAAAACTGAAACAACAACAACCACAACAACAACTACTACTTCTTAATAAGCTAAGGAAACCGCTCCTGCAGCTTCAAGTACTGCTGCTAAATCAACTACTGAAGAAAAAAAAACTACAACCACGGATGTAAAGGCAACTAGCACACCTGCTGCTAAAACAACTACTGAAGAAAAAAAAACCACGGATGCAAAGACAACTAATTCTCCTACTCCTGCTGCTACTGCTACTATTACTAATCAAGCTAAACCAGTTGCTTCTTCTACTGGAACTAATACTGCTTAAAAGACTGTTACTTCAACTTCCAATTAATAACCTGCTACTGCAGCTACTAAATAAGAAGCACCAAAAACAACTTAAAATAATTCTGCAGCCACAACAAACTAGGCAAAGACAGCTTAAAATACCTCTACTGTCACAACAAACTAACCAAAAACAACAGCAAACACTACTACAACCATACCAACCTAACCAAAAACAACTAATTAAACAATTACTAACACTAGCACTTAATAGCCAGTAAAATAAGTATAGACAAATACTACTAATACTACTGTTTAATAAAATTAATAACCAGCAACTAAAACTACTACTACCAATACTTAATAAAATACAAATTAATCTTAACAATAGACATAATAAACATAATAAAGTACAGCTTAAAATACTGGATTGAAAGATGAAATAGATTCAAGTAAATTTAAAGATTTGAATAATCTAGTGAATGTTTTAGGTATTATAAGACATGGTGTAAGAAACCCAGGTTCACCAATAATTGAGGAGTTTAAAGGGATAAACAGTAATCCAAAAGAGTTGACTATTTATGGAATAAGAGGCAGTTTCGAAACAGGAGTAGCATTCGCCAATCATTATAAACAATTTTTAGAAAACAACAAACAAGAATTGACTTTTGATTTTTAGTCATCAGCACATGAAAGATGCATTTTATCTTCTGAAAGCTGGCTTAAAGGATTCTTTTATAATAAAGATTAAAAAGATTACAACAAGAGAGTATTCACTAGTATTGATGATAAGAGAAATAAAGGATTATTCTTAGATATTGTTAAATGCCCAGTTGTAGATAAAATGACAAAAAATGAGCAAAAATATTTTAATTCAAGTGAAGGAGATATTAAGATTTTAGAACCATTTTACAACGATTTAAAAGGAATAGGTTATTTCAATAAGGAGGTTAAAAAAGAAGGAGAAGGTGAAGATCCCAATTCTTTAACCTTATTCCATTTGCATTAAGCTTGTGATGAAATTTTAAGTAAATTATATAATGATAAATCATATCATTAAAGGTTAGAATAAAAATTGTAAAAAATAAATAGGAAAAAAGAAGATATAGCTGAAAAGTGTAGATTAATTTAAACTATAATGTATACATCTAATTATCATAATCCTGAATTATTATAATATCATTTAGGCTCATTTAATAAATTATTTAAATAAGCTTATGGTGATGGATAATCATATACTAAAAAAGATAAAAAGTTCTTTAATATAATTTATTCTCACTCTGAAAATATAGCCTCTTTATTAGCTTTTATTAATAGAGACATTAACAAAGACTTTATAAAATGTTTTTAAGAATATAAAGCACCTTATTAATATTCTAATAAGTATTGTAATCATGATTTAAATTTCTCAGCTTTCTTTATATTAGAAAATTACAAAATAGATGGAAAATTATATACTCAAGTCAAAATGAATGGAGAAACAGTAGAATTATATAGAATCCCAGGATGTCATACTACTTATTGTGATTTTGATACCTTGCATTCTGCCATTTCCAGCTTTTCAAAAGAAGATGAGGTAACAAGTTGTAAAGCTGAAGGTATTTTTGAGGATAAAAAAGCTAAGAAGAATGAGGTTTCAACCCCCAATGGCGGAATTACTAAAAGCTCTTTATTTATTTATATCTGCATCTTTGTTGGCACTCTCTTTGTAGAAATATTCGTTATTCTTTACATCATCTTTTTAAGAAACCCATACAAAAATGTAGCAGAGAATGATGTATAAGTAGAATTAGGAAAGGATATTGAAATATAGAAGAAAGATCAATTAGAGGATAACCAATTGTCTGATCAAAATTAAAATGAAGAATGATTCCTTTAATTTAATTAATAAAATAGATTTTATTTTTTAAACCTCACTGGTAAATTTAATTTTTTGGAAATCTAAAAAAAATATCAGGGGTTTGGGGTTTGGGGTTTGGGGTTTGGGGTTTGGGGTTTGGG
>JAKSUF010000304.1 GCA_024409145.1 archaeon
TTCTTCTTTTGTGCTAATCATACATGGAATCGTTCTTGGAATGGTACTAAAGAATATGAACCTGACACAGGAGATGTCATATTTAACATAGCTATGTGTGAAAATGAAAAATGTTTACATGTAGAAACTCCTTCAAAAGTTGGAGACTCACAACATGCGTTTGTCGCTAGGATTTATTATCCTGGTGGGAAAAGTGAATTCGCATGTTGAAGCAGCGATAATGTTTACAGTGTTTTAGTTTTTGATCTTTAAATTTTGGGAATAAATAATGAGTGTATAAAAATAATAGTGTGGTGGGTTAAGATTTGAGTAGAGTAAATTTAACTAATAATAGTTAAATTTATAATTTTTCTACTCTAGCTTTAGCTTCTAATACTTCTTCATTTTCTGGATCGAATTTTAAGAAAAGTTCAAAGTTATCTAAAGCTTCTTTATAATCTTCATTTGCTTCATGGATAAGACCAATTTCATAATATGATGGGTAGTAATCTGGGTTTAATCTTAAACCACTATTAAATGCTTCAAGAGCTACATCATTTTTATCTAATTTGGTCATAGCTATTCCAATATTGTGATATGCACTTGGAAGTTCGAAGATTGTATTCATACTTTGAGTTTCGTATAAGTTAATTGATTCTTCTAATGATTTAATTGCATCTAAGTATCTGTTAAGTTCAAGTAAACATGATCCATGTAAGAATAATAAGTTACAATTCTTTTTATCTTGGTCGAGTGCTTTCTCATATGTTTTTAATGCTTCTTCATACATATCATGTGTTTCAAATATGTAACCTTTGCTCATAAGGTCATAAATATCTTCAACTTCAGTATTCATTACAATCTCATAAACTTTTTCAGCTTCTTCTTCTTTTTCCATAATATCATAAGTATGGCCTTTAGAGATTAAAGCAGAAATATTATTTTCATCTATTTCTAAAGCTTTATCAAAACAAGCTAAAGCTTCTTCAAAGTTTTCAGTAATTGTTAAAACAGTACCTTTTTGTATGTATTCTTCAAGAGTTTCAGGTTCAATTTCAAGCATAGAATTCATATTTTCTATGATTTGATCTTCATCTAAACCTTGTAAATCATCATCTTCTCTAAAAGTATCTTGAATAGGTAATGATTTAGCTTCTTCAATAGCATTTTCTTCATTTTCTGCCATGATATTACTAAATTCAATAGAACTTAAAAGGATATTTGCAATGTCGGGATATTGTTCAATTATAATATCCATATACTTTGCAGCTTCATCTCTATCATTTTCTTTAAGTGCATTAGTTATTTTGTCTATTAAATGTTCTAACATAGGGTCATTAAAATCCATTTTATCACAACTCTGATTATTATTTTTGATTTTTCTTAAAATTATGCTTAGATTATATTCCGATTATACTTAAATCTATATTCTATCTTTAGATTATATTCCTTAAATCATAGGGTATATTCTATTAATTCTCTATTTCTTTAAATTAGTAAAAATTATTATTTCTAGTTTAAGAGTTCTTTCATGAAGTAATACATAACTGCTTTTTGAGCATGTAATCTGTTTTCAGCTTCATCAAATATTACAGAATGTGGTCCATCAATAACTTCAGAACTAACTTCTTGACCTCTGATAGCAGGTAAACAATGCATAAATATTACATCATCTTTAGCTAAATCAATAAGTTCTTGACGTACTTGGTAATCTTTAAAGTCATTTTCTCTTTCTTCAGCTTCAGATTCATCTCCCATACTTACCCAAACATCAGTATAGAATACATCTGCATCCTTTGCAGCTTCTTTTACATTTGAAGTTATAGTTATACTTGATCCATTTTTCTTAGCTATTCTTAAAGATTCTTTTGTGATTTCTTCATTAGGTCTGTATTTATCTGGACATGCAACAACCATATTCATTCCTAAACATGCACAAATAAGCATAAGAGAGTTACAAACATTATTTCCATCACCAAAGTAAACGAATTTACCATCAAAGTTTCCTTTATGTTCTTTAACAGTTAACATATCTGCTAATGCTTGACAAGGATGTTCGAGGTTAGTTAATCCATTAATTACTGGAATATCTGCTTCTCTTGCGAATTCAACTACATCGTCGTGTTCAATAGCTCTAATCATAATTCCATCAACCATTCTACTTAAAACTTTAGCAGTATCTGGTATAGGTTCTCCTCTTCCAAGTTGGATGTCATTATTAGATAAGAATAATGCAGTTCCTCCTAATTCATACATACCTACTTCAAAAGAAACTCTAGTACGTGTAGATGATTTTTGGAAAATCATAGCTAATTTTTGACCTTCAAGAGGTGTTTCTTCAATTTTTCCTGCTTTGAAGTCACTAGCTATGTCTAATATTTTTTCTACTTCATTTTCAATATCAGTAACTGATAATAGACTTCTCATTTTAATCCCCTTCTTATAAGATAAAATATTGAATAATATATATTATTAATAATTGTTAGTATAAATTTATATTTATAATTTTTATATTATTAATAAATTGTTATTTGATTATTGTATTTATTATAATAATTCAAAATAGTAGAT
>JAKSUF010000305.1 GCA_024409145.1 archaeon
AATTACATAAAAGATAATTCTATTATTGTAGAATTTTCAGATAATCGTAATGCAGTTACTACTTCTTGGTTAAATGGTGGTTATATTGAAGGAGTTTCATCTATATTTAATCATTCTTTATCTTCTGAAGATTTAATGTTCATGGAAAATCATGATTTTTCTGAATTTTTATCTGCTAAATCTAAACAATTAGGATTAGATAATAAGTCTTCATCTGGTCTTGTAACAACAGCTTCTATGAAAAGTTATGGTTTATCTATAAAGAAATATAAAAAATTAGAAGTTATGGCTATTGTTACTGCAGGTGTTAGATATAATGGTGCTTCTGCAGGTGATTTAGCTTCTTTTTATGAAGAAGATGGGGAATATTTTACATTAGATGGGAGTTTAGCTCCAAAATCTGGAACTATAAATACATTTGTTATAATAAACTCTAAATTAAATGAAAGTTCTCTACTTTTAGCTATGATGACTGCTATTGAAGCTAAATCTGTTACTTTAAGAAATTTGGTAGTTCCAAGTTTTTATTCAGAAGAACTAGCTACTGGAACTGGTACAGATGGCATATTGGTAGTTTCAAAATTAGACAGTGATAATTTTGTAGATAATGCAGGAAAACATTCTAAATTAGGTGAATTAATAGCTAATACGGTTATTGAAGCAACTAAAATATCTTTGGCTAAAGGTATGTATATATCTCCTAAAACTCAAGCCCATGTTCTTGTTAGATT
The DNA here is from genome assembly GCA_024409145.1 of archaeon. GTDB lineage: Archaea > Methanobacteriota > Methanobacteria > Methanobacteriales > Methanobacteriaceae > Methanobrevibacter. Next base: position 732 of record JAKSUF010000305.1, read on the forward strand.
AGATAGGCTTAAATTTGATATAAATGACTTTTATGATGATTTAGGATTAAATGCTCCTGATAAATCTGATGAGAAAAAAGAGTTTATTAAGAATTTAGCTAATGTCTGTTGGGATTATAATAATATTGGAGTCACATCTTCTATTTTGAATATTTTGGATGAAGTGCGTCATGGTTTAATGAATAAAAAAATTGCTTATGATTTAGGTATTTCTATTGTTGATTCTTCTATTTTAGATGTAGAAAATGAACCAGTCAAAAAACTTTTGAAGTTTTGTTTAAAACATTATCTTAAGTAGTTATGCATTATTTAATTTTTTAGTAAGGATATGTTTTTTTAGTTTCTTCTTATTTCTATAAGATAATTTTCTATATTTTAGTTTTTTCTTATTTCTGCAGGGTAATTTTGTATATCTTAAGTTTTTTATCTCTTTTGATAATTTTTTATATTTTTTAGTTTTTTCTTATTTTTACTGAATAGTATTTATTTTTTTATTAAATGTTATTGTTTTAGTATCTTTTTAAACTTTTTAAATAATTTATTAGTTAACTAAACTTTATTTTTTTAAGCAATAATTAAAGTTAACTTTATATTCTTTAAATGTTATATAATATATTAATTTATTTGACTGGTGAATATATGAATTTAGTTAAATTACATCCAACTATTTATATTATTTATTATGTTTTATGGTTGGTTTTTTTATTCTTATTTAATAATCCTTTTTATATTATTGCATCTTATGTAGCAATTTTTGCTTTAATATATCTTCAAGGAATTAGATCTGAATTTAAAAATACTATTAAAATGGTTATTCCAATGGCTATTTTAGTTTTTATATTAAATCCTATTCTATATCATGAAGGAGCACATAGAATTTATATTATTGGATCATTTTTTGTGACATTAGAAGCTAGTGTTTATGGTTGTATTATGGCAGCATCTCTTTTTTTAGTTTTGTTGTTATTCTCATCTTATAATGCAGCTATTTCTTATCAAGAAATGTTATATGTATTCTCTAAAAAATTTTCTAATTTATCTATGGTTGTTGTAATGGCGTTAAGATTTATTCCTTTATTGAATTTTAGAGCTGTTGAAGTAAATGAGATTCATAAATTAAGTGATGATGATTTATCTAATTTTGATAATTTAGAAAAATTAGATAATTTAAGTAATTCTTTAGATAATCTAAAGTCAAAATTTAAATCTTCAAAAAAAGTAGAACTTGAAGAATCAGAAAATAAGTTATCATTTGCAGATAAAGTAAAAAACACAGCATCTGTATTTGCAATTGTTATAGGATGGTCTATTGAAGAGTCCATGTTAACTGCTAAATCAATGAAAGCAAGGGCTTATGGTGTTGCAAAAAGAACTAATTATTTGAACTTTAAATTCAATTTAATTGATTATGTATTAATTATTTTGATGATGGTTGTTTTAATTATTTCTTTGCTTGGTTTAAGTTTAGGTTATGGTAGAATTGAAATTTATCCAATTATTAAATTCTCATTTAATCAATTACCTATAAATATTTATTTCTTATCATTTGTTCTTTTCTTATGTCCTTTAATTTTCTTAGAGTTATATGAAAAATTCTTATGGTATAATCATGATAAGAAAAAATTAGGTAATTATAATAGTAAGATTGTTAATGAAATAGCTACTCCTAATTTATCTAATTTAGGAGATGGAAGTGAAAAAATAGTTGCACAAACTAAAATGTGTTTTAATATTAGTGATTCAGATATTTATAAATTAGATTTAGATGATTAATAATTTTATTTTGTGGTTAAATAATTTATTAATTGTATT
>JAKSUF010000306.1 GCA_024409145.1 archaeon
TTTACTAAATATAATTATCTTCTAAGTAAAAATAATTATCTTCCAAGTTCTTGATTCACTTTTTACTAAATATAATTATCTTCTAAGTAAAAATAATTATCTTCCAAGTTCTTGATTCACTTTTTACTAAATATAATTATCTTCTAAGTAAAAATAATTATCTTCCAAGTTCTTGATTCACTTTTTACTAAATATAATTATCTTCTAAGTAAAAATAATTATCTTCCAAGTTCTTGATGCGCTTTTGCTAAATGACCTGCTGCAAGTGCGCCAATTAAAGATAATTCGCCTGCTAAAACAGAAGATACAAGAATCTCAGCAAATTTATTAACTTTACCAGAACCAGTACAACCAATAATGCTTAAGCCCTCTTGAGCAGTTTCAAGTCTAGTTCCACCACCAACAGTAGCTATTGGCAAATCAGGTAAACTTACAGAGAAATATAAGTCCCCATCCCTATTTTCAGCAGTTGTTATTCCAAGAGACCCCTCAACTACATGAGCCGCATCTTGACCAGTAGCTAAGAAGAAAGCTCCAACAATATTTGCAAAGTGAGCATTAAAAGCCATAGACCCAGCAGCTGCTGAACCAATTAAATTTTTAGCAGTATTAACTTCCTCAATAGCTTTTGCAGTTGTTTTAAGTTTAGATTTAACAATTTCTTCAGGAATTAAAACATCAGCAACAACAGTTTTTCCCCTACCTTCAATAATATTAATAGCTGCAGGTTTTTTATCAACACAAACATTACCACTTAAAGCAAGTGCATGAACACCAGTTTCTTCAAATAACTTCTCTAAAACCTTTTCAGTAGCTATTGTAACCATATTCATACCCATACTATCCCCAGTAGAATAAACAAAACGAGGATAAACAGTATTACCTACAATAAGAATTGGATCAATTTTAACTAATTTACCATGAGAAGTAGTAGATTCAGCAATAGATTTAAGTTCATCAAAATTATCTTCAAACCATTTCTTAATTTTAACAGCATCAACAATTGAATCACATTTAAGTGCAGGAGCTCTTGTCATTTTATCTCCAATAACTCTTGCATTCGCTCCACCAGCTGCAGAAATAGTTGATGCACCCCTATTAATTGAAGCAAGAAGAGCACCTTCAGAAGTAGCTAAAGGAATGAAAAATTCATCATCAGCATATTCCCCATTAACTTTTAAAGGACCTGCAACACCAATAGGAACTTGAATTGTACCAATAGGATTTTCAATATTTTTTGCCATAGCCATTTCCATATCCAATGTATAATTAGCTATTTGATTAAGTTCACAATTAGAATACTTTTCAATGAATTCTCTTCTAATATCTAAAGCTTCAGTAGCATTTTCACAAAATTTATCAATTTGATAAAGTTTCATTTCTCCAGCTAAAAGCTTATTAATAATCTCTTCTTTATTCATAATCTCACACAAAATTAGAAAAAATAAATCAACAATAATATAATAAAAAATAAAAAAAGAGAAGTAAAAATTACTTCTAAATATTTATTTAAAATAATAAACTATTAAAAATGTTTACAAATAACTTCCAAAATATTAATCCAAACACTAAAATGTTTATTTACGAGATTCTAAAATCAAGTCAACAATTTCAGAAGGTTTAGTAGCTACTTTAGCACCTGCTTCAGTTAAAGCTTTCATTTTACTTTCAGCAGTACCAGTATTTCCACTAATAATAGCTCCAGCATGCCCCATTCTTTTTCCAGGAGGTGCAGTCATTCCTGCAATATAAGAAACAACAGGTTTATCAACATGTTCTTTAATATATTCTGCAGCAATTTCCTCTGCTTTACCACCAATTTCACCAATTAAAACAATTTCTTTGGTTTCTGGGTCTTCATTAAACATTTTAAGAACTTCTACAGAAGGAGTACCTACAATAGGGTCACCACCAACACCAACACAAGTACTTTGACCAATACCTGCATTAGTTAATTGACTAGCTATTTCATAAGTTAAAGTACCACTTCTAGAAATAATACCAACATCACCTTCAGCGAAAATATGAGTAGGCATAATTCCAAGTTTACCTACTTTCGGAGAGATAACTCCAGGAGTGTTTGGACCAATTACAGTTACACCTTTTTGTTCAGCATATGCCATAATTTCCATAGTATCATGAACAGGAATATGTTCAGTAATTATAATAACAAGGTCCATATGTTCAATTGACTCAAAAGCAGCGTCTTTAGCTACTTTCGCTGGTACAAAAATAAGAGAAGCATTGATTTCAGGATCAAATTCTTTAGCAGCTTCTACAGAATCAAAAACAGGAACCCCAAATACTTCTTGTCCACCTTTACCAGGGGTTACACCTGCAACAATATTTGTATTATATTCAAGCATTTGTTCAGTGTGGAAACGTCCTTGTTTTCCAGTAATACCTTGAACTAAGCATTTAGTATTTTCATCTAATAATATCATACTATCACTTAAATTTTTTTAATAATAATATATTAAAATTTAAAATTATTAGTCTATAAAATAGACAATATACATATTATATATTTATTTAAT
>JAKSUF010000307.1 GCA_024409145.1 archaeon
TGGGTGTTTTTATGAAAAATTATAAATCTTTAAATGGATTATTTAAGTTATTATGCATATGTGGTGTTATATGTGTTTTATTTTATTTACTTCATGATATTGTTGGTGCATTAAATTATCCAGGATATTCTTGGTTAAGTCAAGCTGTGAGTGATTTAACTGCTACTGATGCTCCTTCTTTCCCAATTGCTAGTATTTTTTCATCTATTTATGGGATTTTAAGTTGTATTTGTTGTTTGTCTTTATGTTTTTTAATTCGTAAAGAAAAAATTAAATCATTAAAATATGGGATTTATTTATTTACTCTTATGAGCATAATTTCTGCAGTTGGATTTGCTTTATTCCCCTTATCTAGTGCTGGTTTTGATGGAACATTCCAATCTTGGATTCATGTTTATATTATAACTTCATTGGTTGTTATTTTGTCTATAATTTCTTTAATTCTTATAGCTTTAGGATCAATTAAAAAGAATGAAAAATTATTAGGTAGTTTAGCTATTTTGGCATTAGTTTTAATGTTTGTTGGTGCAATTGGTAGTGGTATAGTGCCTAAATCTTACTTTGGACTTATTGAAAGATTTAGTACTTATAGTGCAGTTATTTTTACAGGAATTTTGGGAATATTTGGGTTTACAAAATTTTAAATTTTATTTTTTTATTTTTTTATTAATTCTTTTTTTATTTTTTTATCATATATTATTATGTTATAATTGCTAGATTAATAGTTTGTTAGGTAGCAAGTATTATTAATTTTATAAAATATTATATTGATTACATTTACTAAATAAGGAGATATTATGAAAATTGGAATGTCACATGGTGCTGGTGGAGAAGTTATGGGAAATTTAATCTCAGAAACTATCCTTAACAATTTATCAAAAAAAGCTGTTGAAGGAGGTTTAGGATTAGATGCATTAGATGATGGTTCAACAATACCTTTAGGAGATTATGAAATTGTTGTAACTACTGATGGACATACTGTAAATCCTTTATTCTTCCCTGGTGGGGACATTGGTAGAATATCTGCTGCTGGAACTATTAATGATGTTTCAGTTATGGGTGCAAAACCTTTAGCTCTTGCTAATGCTATGATTATACAAGAAGGTTTTTCAGTTGAAGATTTGGATAAAATTGTTAAATCAATGAGTTCAACTTGTGAAGAAGCTGATGTGGCAGTTATTACTGGTGATACTAAAGTTATGGAACAAGATAAAATTGATGGTATTGTTATTGTAACTACTGGTATTGGTATAGCTAAAAAAGGAGAAGTTATTAAAGATTCTACTCTTGAAGTTGGAGATAAAATCATTATAACTGGTACTGTTGGAGATCATGGTATGAGTTTAATGTCTTTCAGAGAAGGATTTGGTTTTGAAACTACTCTTGAATCTGATGTAGCACCTATGTGGGGTATTATTGAAAAAGCTCTTGAAGTTGGTGGTGTAACTGCTATGAAAGACCCTACTCGTGGTGGATTAGCTAATTGTATTAATGAAATGGCTCGTAAATCTGGTGTTGGAGTTTTACTTCAAGATGAGGCAATTCCTGTAAGGGAAGAAGTTAAAGCGGTGTCTGATATGTTAGGTATTGATCCTTATGAAGTAGCTAATGAAGGTAAAGTATTAATGGGTGTTAAAGCAGATAAGGCTGAAGAAGTTTTAGCAGCTATTAAAACTGATAAATATGGTCAAAATGCAGCTATTATTGGTGAAGTAACTGACGATGATCATGTTTTAATTGAAACTGCTATTGGTGGAGTTAGAATTTTAGAAACTCCTATTGCAGACCCTGTTCCTCGTGTTTGTTAGTTAATATTATTAAATTAATATTCTTCATATTTTTATTAAATTTAAAATATGGCTAATTTTTTCTAGATGTGTAGTCATATATGGTCTGTTGTTGTTAAAATTGGTCTATTTAATCATTTTTTAAATTTTTTAATTTTCGTTGTTTGTTGTTGATTATATTCTTAATTAATATTGATTATAAAGGTGAACTTATGAATTTATTTGCTAAAAGAATCTGTGCTTATATTATTGATTTCTTTGTAGTTTCTGCATTTATGTGGATTTTGGCATATATTGGTTATTTCCTTATAAATAACTTTAATATGTTCCAACTTTATCATTATGCTTTATTCGTACTTCCAGTTTTAATTCTTGCATATTTTACTATTATGGAAGGTACTATAGGTGCTACTGTTGGTAAAAGATTAATGTTTATTGAAGTAGTTTCTACTGTTTATAATAGATATGGTCAAAGGTCTAAAGTTTCTTATCCTCAAGCTTTTGTTAGATCTATATCTAAAATCTTTTGGATACCAATTATTTTAGATGTTATTCTTGGTAAAATCTCAGGAAATGTTAGAATTTTAGAAAGAATTTCAAGAACTCAAGTTGTTAATGAAGCGGACCCTTCATATAATAGATCTTATTCTAATTATCAAAGAGAATATATGTATTAATATTTTTTTACTTTTTTTATTATTTTTTTACTTTTTTTATTATTTTTTTACTTTT
>JAKSUF010000308.1 GCA_024409145.1 archaeon
TAAGTTTTAGATAAATTTTAAATATTTTTTTAATAATAAATCAAGAAAGTATTATTATGCAAGAAGATGAAGAGATTATTATTTTAATTGAATATATTAAAACTTCTCCAAATAGGGAAAAAGTAGTTAGAATACTGGATAATGAAATACTTAAGCCTACAGATATTTCCAAAAAAGCAAATATCCATGTAAACACGGTGAGTAAATCATTAAAACAACTGAAAACTCATGAATTAGTTACTTTATTAAATCCAGATAAAAAAAGAGGAAGATTATATAAATTAACTAAAAAAGGAAATGAAGTTTTAAGTCATATGAAATAAATCATATTATAAAATTTAATAAAATAAAAAAGAATAAAATATAAAAATATTAAAGATAGCTATTTGGAAATAGCATCTTTCATAGATTTAACATATTTTACTAATGGCTCTTTTGCATTTTCTCCATGTTCTGCAATAATATTGACAATTGCACTACCTACAATAACACCATCAGCTATTTTTGATATGTTTTCTGCTTGTTCAGGTGTATTGATACCAAAACCAACAGCAGCTGGAACATCAGTAACTTCTTTAATATCTTCTAAAATGGATTTTAAATCAGTACGAATGTTAGATCTCATTCCAGTAACACCAAGGGAAGAAACAACATAAATAAAACCAGTAGCTTCACTTGCAATCATTTGAATACGTTCTTTTGAAGTAGGTGCTACTAAAGAAATAACATCAACATCATTTTCAGTAGCTACATCTAATATTTCATCTTTTTCATCATATGGTAAATCTGGAGATATAATTCCACAAATATTTAATTCTTTACATTTAGCAAAGAATTTATCATAACCATAATAGAATACTGGATTAATATAAGTTAAAAATACTAAAGGAATATCTGATTTTTCTCTAATTCTAGAAATAGCTTCAAAAACATCATCAGTAGTAGTGTTATTTTTTAATGCTCTTAAATTAGCTTCTTGGATAACTACTCCTTCAGCAACAGGATCTGAAAATGGAATTCCAATCTCAACTAAATCACAACCTGCTTCTTCCATAGCTAAAACATATTCAACTGTTTTATCAATAGATGGGTCCCCTGCAGTTAAAAAACCAATAAAAGCTTTTCCATTTTCAAAAGCATTAGAAATTTTAATATCTTTATTAGTCATAAAATAACTCCTTATAATTATTTATAATAAATTTAGTAATAATTAGTTAATACACATCATCTAACTAATTATTCATATAATTCAATACCTTTATACCTAGCAATAGCTGCTACATCCTTATCTCCACGGCCAGATACACAAATTACAATTACATCATCTTTATCCATATCACCAGCTATTCTCATAGCATGAGCAATTGCATGAGAACTTTCAATAGCTGGAATAATACCTTCAGTTCTGGATAAATACTCAAATGCATTAACTGCTTCATCATCAGTAGCTGAAACATATTCTGCTCTTTTAATATCATGTAAATAAGCATGTTCAGGTCCAATTCCAGGATAATCTAAACCTGCAGAGATTGAATAAACTGGAGAGATTTGACCATAATTTCCTTGACAGAAATAAGATTTCATTCCATGGAAAATACCTAATTCACCTTTAGATATAGTTGCTGCATGATATGGAGTATCAATACCTTTACCTGCAGCTTCAACACCAACTAATTTTACTTCTTCATCATCAATGAAATTATAGAAAGAACCCATTGCATTACTTCCACCACCAACACAAGCAATAACCATATCAGGCAATCTTCCTTCTAATTCTAAGATTTGCTCTTTAATTTCAGCACTGATTACAGATTGGAAATCTCTTACAATGGTTGGGAATGGATGCGGACCCATTGTAGAACCAATTACATAATGAGTATCTTCTACTCTGGAAATCCATTCTCTGAATGCATCATTAACAGCATCTTTTAAAACTTTAGAACCTGTTTTTACAGTATGAACTTTAGCACCCAATAATTCCATTCTAAATACATTTAATGCTTGTCTTTTAGTATCTTCTTCACCCATAAAGACTTCACATTCTAAACCTAAGAGTGCTGCTGCAGTAGCAGTAGCTACACCATGTTGACCTGCACCAGTTTCAGCAATTACTCTGGTTTTTCCCATTTTCTTAGCAAGTAAAACTTGACCAAGAACATTATTAATTTTATGTGCACCAGTGTGGTTTAAATCTTCACGTTTTAGATAGATTTTAGCTCCACCAAGGTCTTCAGTCATTCTTTTTGCATAATATAATAATGAAGGTCTACCTGCATACTCTTTTAATAAGGTATTTAATTCTTCAATAAACTCAGGATCATTTTTAAAATAATTATATTGTTTTTCTAAATTAATAAGTTCATTCATTAAGGTTTCAGATATATATTGTCCCCCATGAATTCCAAATCTTCCTCTACTCATTAAAACACCACTTAATTAATCAACTATTTATAATTATGTTTTATTTTCTATAAAAATATTCAGTAATTTTTAACAAATTTAGAACTTTT
>JAKSUF010000309.1 GCA_024409145.1 archaeon
ATATTATAATTTATATAAATTAAATTGATTATTATTTACATTTAATAAAAGTATTACTTTAGCTGGTATGATGAAAAGACAAAAGAAAATAGCTATTTATGGTAAAGGTGGAATTGGTAAAAGTACTACTGTAGCTAATATTGCAGCTGCTTATAGTGAAGATAATAAAAAAGTAATTGTTATTGGTTGTGATCCTAAAGCTGATACTACAAGAACTCTTTGTGGAAAAAGAATTCCTACTATTGTAAATACTCTTAAAACTAATAAAAAACCTGAACTTGATGATTTAATTTTTGAAGGTTTTAATAATATTAAATGTGTTGAAAGTGGGGGTCCTGAACCTGGTGTTGGTTGTGCAGGACGTGGTGTTATAGTAGCTATGAAACGTCTTGAAAATCTTAATGCTTTTGATGAAGAATTTGATGTAACTCTTTATGATGTTCTTGGAGATGTTGTATGTGGTGGTTTCTCTGTTCCTTTAAGAGAAGATTATGCTGATGAAGTGTTCATTGTTTCATCTGGTGAATATATGTCATTATATGCTGCAAATAATATTTCAAGAGGTGTTAAAAAATTAAAAGGAAATCTTGGTGGAATTATTTGTAACTGTAAAGGCTTAGATGATGAAGAAGAGATTGTTTCTAAATTTGCTGAAGCTATTGGAACTAAAGTTATTGGTGTAATTGGTAGAAGTAATCTTATCCAAAGAAGTGAATTAGATGCTAAAACCGTTGTAGAATATGCTCCAGAATCTGAAGAATCTGAAGCTTATAGGATTTTAGCTAATGATATATTCAATAATGATGAATATTCCACTCCAGAACCAATGGATGATGAGGATTTCGAAAAATTCTTTAAATCTTTTATTTAAAAGTATACTGATTTTTTCTTTTTTTCTTTTATCTAAAAGTATAATGATTTTTCTTTTTCTTTTTTCTCTTATTTTCATTATTATAATGATTGAGAGTATTTCTGTTTTTATTTATATTTCTTGTTTTTATTATGGTGGTGTGGTGTAGTTTTGTTTTTTATTTATATTTCTTGTTTTTATTATTTTAATATGTTAATTATAATTTATTTCCATTTTCTTTTACTTCTTGTAAGTTCTTTAAAATACCCAAGTAAAGCTGCTGGAGACATAATCATTTGATATGTTAGTAAAAATGCCACATATCCTTTTATATTCCTCCTAATCTTTAATCCCATAGGTTTAAATACATATTTACGTTCTTTCCAAAGAAGTATTGAAAAACTTATAAAGTTTAAAGGTATTGTAAATAAAGTGATTATTCCTACAATTTGTGTATAACCAAAGAAACATGCTATTATTCCAGGTATTAAGAAGAATACAAATGCAAAATCAAAATATACAATTGCTATGTCTATAAAAGTTAAAAATATTACATATTTATTTTTATAAAAATTCCATGGTTTGAATCTTCTAAATCCTTCAATCATTCCTCTTGCCCAACGTACTCTTTGATTAAATAAGACTTTAAGCTTTATAGGTACACTCGTAAAAACAATAGCTTTTGGTTCATAATATACTTTATGTCCTTCATATAACATTTTCCAAGTGATTACAATATCTTCTCCAATACAATCATACCATCCACCATATTCTTTAATGAGTTTTGTATCATAAATACTAAATGCACCTTGTGCTACAAGAGTTCCTTGGAACAATCCTTGCATCTTTTTCACTGCAGCAATACTTAAAAAATAATCCCATTCTTGCATTTTAGTTAATAAATTATCTCTACTATTACGAACCATTGTTGCTCCAGCAACAGATACACATTCTTCATTTTCCATTCTAGCAACTAAATTAGAAATTGCATCTTTATAAACCCAACTATCTGCATCTAAAGTAATAACTTTATTAGTTTTAACTAATTTTAATCCTGTGTTTAATGCATGAAATTTTCCTTGTTTAGGTTCAAAGATGTATTCTATAATTAAATCATCTCTACTAAAATCTTTAATTCCACGCATAATTTCTAATTTTGTATTATCTTTACTGTTATTATCTAATGCAAAAAGATAGATCTTCCCACCATATTCTTGTTGAGATACACTTTTTAATGTTTCATATATTAATTCTTCTTCATTATATGCTGCAACAAGGATACTTACATCTTCATTAGGTTTATCAAATATTTGAATATCTTTTTGTTTATCTAAAATTGTAGAAATTATTAAGAAAAAATTAAGTAATCCTGGACCAATAGCGATTCCACAAATAATAATTATGCTCATTATAAGTCCAAATTCACTACTTAAACTTTGTATCCAAGGTATAGCAATATAAAGTAATAATGCTAAATTAGCGAGAGTCAATATAATTGATATTATAAATTTATTTTTCACAGTAATATACATGATTTACACTCTAGTTGATAACTATTTTATAATAATTATTCTATTTATCTAATTATTCTATTTATGTAATTATTATATTTGTAGTTAATATTTTTATATAATTTTATGAATAATTTAATATTTT
>JAKSUF010000031.1 GCA_024409145.1 archaeon
AAATTTAATTTTTTTATTTGATTATATGGGAAGATACTATGGATAATGATAATTTTCAAGTAAATAAACAATTTGCAAGATTTAAAGGTAAAGATGTTATTGTTGGTCTTAAAAACTGGGAGGAAATTGAAGGTAATATTTTAACTATTGATAATTTCTTAAATTTGGTTTTAGATGATGGTACTAATTTGAGAGTTATTAAAGGTGGAAAAATAGCTTTTATTTCTATTAAAGAATAATTATTTATTCTAAATTCCTTTAAGTTTTTTATTTATTAATAATTTTAATTTTTATTTATTAATAATTTTAACTAAAAGTAATATTTATGGATTATATTACTCTTAGTTGTTTTTTTATTTTTTTATTTTATTTTATTTTATTTTTTGTTTTTAATTTTACTTTTATTACTCAATTTTATTGATATATTTTTTTAATTTTCTCAACTAGTGTTTTCTATTACTTTTTAGTAATTTTTAGTAATTAATTGTTTTGAGCTTCTTTTTCAATTGCTTCTCTGATTTGATCAATTGAATATCCTCGCATAAGTGCTAAAAACATAGCCCCTCCTGCTCCGGCTCCTTCTTTTATATATCCTTTAGTATAATTTTTAAGTCCTTCCATAGATTCTTCAAAGAATGGATTTACTGCATTAACAGTAATATCTCCAATTTGTTCTGAAATGTTTAATAAATCTGCTGTTTCATCAGATACAACATAAGATGTAGTAGCTATACACATATTTGAGAAATCAAATTCTGGTTCAAGAGATTTTACAATTGCACAAGCTGCTGTTAATTGGGTCCCTCCGGCAAGTACTACTGGTACAGTAGCACCCATAAGTACTCCTGCAACTGCAGGTAACATTGGATCTCCAACAGCAGAAACTACTTCAAATGGATTATTATTTTTACTTGGGGTAATATTTGCATTAGCTAATCCTTCATCTACAATTTTATTTTTCATTTCATGTGGATTAGTATTCATACAACCACTAACTTTTCCTTTAGCATCATATCCAAGACCTACAAGAACTCCTAATGCAGTTGTTGTTCCAGCAGCTAAACTTTCTCCTATGACGATATAATCATGATTTTCAGATAATATTGATCCAAGTGCAAATGCTTTTTCAAATATTGCTTCAGGATTTTTAACAGCTTTTCCAGTTCTTATATCTTGTCCGAAGTTTCCATCACTAATGTCAAAAACATCTACATTTGGTTTAATTTCACTTCCTGCATTTAATACCATCTTTGTTGCTTCACAAAGTTCTATAGATCCTTTAGTAAGAACTGATGGTGTAGGAGTTACAGCTTCTCCAATAACTGTTTGAGGAATATCTTCCATACACATTACTTTTCCTTCTAAGATAAGTTCTGCATCTCCTGCAGGAGTATATTTTGTAAGTTCTGGAGTAGCTCCTGCACCAGTTAATCCTGGTATTTCAGATGTTTTTGTAGTAGCTATTGTACAAATGAAAATTGGATTTTCAAGTTTTTGTAATTTTGTTATTAATTTGTCTGATCCGTATGTTTTTAACCCTTTAATCATTTTATAACCTTTAATTTCTTTTTAATTTATTAATTGTTCTTTTTTAGAAGTAAATCTAAATTTTACTTTATATAACTTAATTTAAATGGATTTAAATTAAATTATGTTTAAATTATATAACTATATTATTAAGAAAAACTATATAAATATTAGTAATCTTATTTTTAAATATTATTTACTTTTAAATATTAATTCATTTTAAACATAATTTTTAAATTAGTATTGGATCAAGGGGAATTATATTGATAACTTTAGGAATTGAAGGGACTGCAGAAAAAACTGGTGTTGGGATTGTTGATAGTGAGGGTAATGTATTAGCTATGGCTGGAGAACAATTTTATCCTAAGGAAGGAGGTATCCATCCAAGAGAAGCTGCAGAACACCATGCAAAATGGATTCCACAGTTAATTCCTCAAGCTATTAAAGAAGCTAATTTATCTTATAATGACATTGATTTAATCTCATTTTCTCAAGGTCCTGGTTTAGGTCCTTCACTTAGGACTGTTGCAACAGCAGCACGTAGTCTCTCTCTTTCTCTTGATGTTCCTATAATTGGTGTAAATCATTGTATTGGTCATGTTGAGATTGGAAAATTAGATACTGGTGCTTTAAATCCTGTAACTTTATATGTTAGTGGAGGAAACAGTCAAGTAATAGCTTATGAATCTGGAAGATATCGTATTTTTGGTGAAACTTTAGATATAGCTATTGGTAATTGTCTTGACCAATTCTCTAGGGACACTGGACTTGGCCATCCGGGAGGTCCAGTTGTTGAAAAATTAGCTAAAAGTGGTTCTTACATTGATTTACCTTATGTTGTAAAAGGTATGGATTTCTCATTTTCTGGTCTTTTGAGTGCAGCACTTAGAGCTCATCAAAAAGGAGTGGCTATTGAAGATATTTGTTATAGTTTGCAAGAAACTGCTTTTGCAATGCTTGTTGAAGTAACAGAACGTGCTTTAGCTCACACAGAAAAAGACGAAGTTTTATTATGTGGTGGGGTTTCAGCAAATTCAAGACTTCGTGAAATGATGCAAACAATGGCTGAGGAACATTATGTTGACTTTTACATGCCTGAAATGAAATATTCTGGAGATAATGGTGTCATGATTGCATGGTTAGGTCAATTAATGTATGATAGTTATGGTCCATTAGATATTAAAGATACTCAAATTTTACAAAGATTTAGAACTGATGAAATCGATGCTCCATGGGTAGATAATAGAAAAAGAAAACTTAATTTGCCTGATAGCTTAGCTGCTAAAGGTGCAGAATCAGATATTTATAAAGCAAAATGGCTTGATAATGATGTAATTGTTAAAAATAGAGTGTCTAAATCTTATAGAATTCCTGAAATTGATAATAAAATTAGAAAACTCAGAACTAAAAGTGAAGCTAAAATATTATCAGATGTTAAGAAAACAGGTGTAAGGACTCCTATTTTATATGATGTGGATTTAGAAGATAAATCTATTATAATGGAGGAAATAGGTGGATCTCTTATTAAAGATATTATTGGTGATTTGGAGATTAATCATAGAAAAGAACTTGCATATACTATTGGTGAAAATATTAGGATGTTCCATGATGGGGATATAATTCATGGTGATTTAACTGGTTCTAATATGATTTTAGTTAATAATAACTTAGATGATATTTCAAATAGTTTAGCTATTTTTGATTTTGGACTTGGTAAATATTCTGATTTGCTTGAAGATAAAGCAACAGACTTGCTTGTTCTAAAGAAATCTTTCCAAAGTATTGATTATTCAATAGCTAATGAAACTTTTAATAATATTTTAGAAGGATATGGCTCTGATAAAATCGTTGATAAAATAAAAGATATAGAATCTCGTGGTAGATATACTCATTAATTAGTTCTGTTGGTATTATAATTTATGCTAATTCAATTATTAGATTAGTATAATCTCAATAATTAAAAGGTCTTTTTATGAAAAATTCAGATAAAATTATAAATTTTAAAAATTTATTCTTTAGAAATTTAGCTAATTTATTGTCTTTATCTAGAATTATTTTATCACTATTTTTATTATTAACAGTACCTTTATCTCTAAATTTTTTCATTATTTATTTGCTGGCTGCTTTTACTGATGTTTTAGATGGGTATCTTGCTAAAAATATTTTTTCAACAAGTGAATTTGGAGCTAAATTGGATTCTTTTGCAGATTTAGTATTCTTTTTATCATTTTTAATTGTTTTATATCCAGTGTTAATTATTTCCTATGGTGTTTTAATTTGGATTCTAATCATTGTTTTTATTAAATTATTATCTTTATCAATAGCTTTTATAAAATATAAACAAGTTGTCTTAGTTCATACACTTCTAAATAAAGCTACTGGTTTGTTTTTAGTTTTAATTCCATTAGGGCTTCTAATAATTCCTCAGATTATATTATTAAATTTGATGTGTTTAATAGCAAGTATTTCAGCTATTGAAGAATTATTGATTATTTTGTTATCTAAAAATGTAGATTTTAATATAAAAAGTATTTTTTATTATAATTTTTCTTTTTTCTAAAGAGTTTTGTGTCGTTTTTTAATTTTTTTCTTGTTTAGGCAAGTATTTTTTATTTATTCAATTTTAAATGTATTTATTTACTTATGCAAGTTTAAATAAATGTTTATTTGCCTATACAAGTTTAAATAAGTTTATATATTGAATATAATATAATTTTAGATATGTTTTTCTAGATTTTTTTTAATTTTATGTGCATGGCTCAAAATTAATGTATGTTTGATGCTTTTATAATTTTCTAATATGTTTTATTGAAAATTATAGGATTTTTTCTAGATTAGATATAATTATTATTTATTAAATGGAGGTTTTTTTTCATTGATTAAAGCTAAGTTTTTTTCTGTTTTATTTGTTATTTTAATGGTTTCTGCTTCTGTTGGTAGTGCTAGTGCTACAGCTATTAGTAATGATGTTAAGGATAGTCATGTTATTGTGGTTGATAATCCTACAGTTAGTAAAATTCAGCAAGCAGTTAATGGTGCCAATAATAATGATAATATTTTAATTAATGGTAGTGTAAATGATACTGGTAATATTAGCTGTGATAAAATATTAACTATTACTGGTGAAAACTGTACTCTTAATAATGTTCATTGGACATGTGATGAAAATATGACTTTTGAAAATATTACTTTTAAGAACTGTAAATCTGATTATGGTGGTGCTATTTATTCTTATTCAACTATTTGTGTTAAGGACTGTTCTTTTGTAAATAATACTGTTACTGGAATTAGTTATGATAATGATCGGGGTGGTGCTATTTATTCTAGGGGTTCTGTAACTGTTTATGGTTCTAGTTTTGTTGGTAATGTTGCTGATGATGCTGGTGCTATTTATTCTGATAAGTCTGTTGTTGTTACTAATTCTTGTTTTACGGGTAATCATGCTAATGTTGAGGGTGGTGCTGTTTGGTCTATTGATGGAGTTAGTGTTGATGATTGTTCTTTTGTGAATAATTCTGTTAGTGGTGCTAGTGTTAGTCAGTGTGAGGGTGGTGCTATTTATTCCAAGTGTTCAGTAACTATTTCTAATTCTAATTTCACTAATAATTTTGCTTATGATTATGGTGGTGCTATTTATTCTCAGAATGATGTTGATGTAGTTAATTCTTTATTTGATGGTAATTCTGTCCAAGATAATAATGGTGGTGCTATTTATTCTGATGCTAATGGTATAAAGATTACTGGTTCTAGGTTTATTGGTAATCATGCTGATGTTGAGGGTGGTGCTGTTTGGTCTAATAATTGGGTTAATGTTTATGATTGTTCTTTTGTGAATAATTCTTGTTCTGGTGCTAAGATTTATCAGTGTGAGGGTGGTGCTATTTATTCTGATAGTGATGGTGTAAAAATTATTAATTCTAATTTCACAGATAATTTTGCTTATGATTATGGTGGTGCTGTTTGGTCTGATGATGGTGTTACTGTTCAATATTGTTTATTTAGTGATAATTCTGTAACTGATAATCGGGGTGGTGCTATTTATATGGATGATAGTTGTGATTTGAGAGTTTCTGATAGTGGTTTCTATGGTAATCATGCTAATGATAAAGGTGGTGCTATTTACTGTGAAGGTAATTTTGCTCATGTTTATTTAGATTCATTTAATTCATTTGAGAATAATGTTGCAAAAGAAGGTAGTGTGGTTTTCACTGATGGATATTTTGATGCTATTTGGCAGAATTGGTGGGGAACAATGAAACCTAATTGGGACAGTGGATTATTAGTAGAATGGAAAGCTATAGGACCTAATAAAAAACATGAGGATGATCGTCCTTTAAGTTATGATCCTATAAAATAAAATAATTTTTTATTTATTTTATTTTTTTCTTTATTTTTTTATTTTTTTATTTTAATTGGTTTATTTGTCTAAACAAGTATTTTATTGCTTATGCAAGTTTAAATAAGTTTATATAATTCTTTAATTAGAATATTATATGATATTATTGATTATTTGGTAATTATTTTTTTAATTATTATGGTTGTGTTATTTATGTTTAAACCAAAATTTTTTTCAATATTAGTTATTTTTTTGATGGTTTTTTCCACTGTGGGTAGTGTTAGTGCTACCATAACTAATACTAATGATAATAAAGTTGTTAATGATAATAAGGTTATTATGATGAGTAATCCTACTGTTAAAGAAATTCAAAATGCTGTTGATTGTTCAAATGGACGTACTATTGTAATAAAAGGAAGTCCTATAGATGGTGGAGAAATTAACTCTACTGAAGTCTTACATATTAAAGGTGAAGATTGTACTTTTAATAATATTCATTGGAATTCTATGGTGGGCATCTCTTTTGAAGGTATTACTTTTAATAATTCTCATGCTGATTATGGTGGTGCTATTCATTCTGAAGAGTATGTAAATCTTACTAATTGTAATTTCACTGAAAATTCTGCTGACACTGAAGGGGGTGCTGTTTGGGCTAAAGATAATGTTGTTGTAACAAATTGTTCTTTTAATAAAAACAAGTGTTCTGGTGCTCATATTATGCAGTGTAAAGGTGGTGCTATTTATTCTGGTGATTGTGTAACTATTTCTGGTTCTAATTTTACTGGTAATGTTGCTGAGGATTATGGTGGTGTTATTTATGCTCTTAATCTTATGGATATAGACAGATCTGTATTTGAAGATAATGTTGCTAAAGATAATGATGGTGGCGTTATTTATTCTGATGCTAAGGCTCCTGTGTTTATTTCTTATTCTGAATTCATTAATAATAAAGCTTCTGGTGAAGGTGGTGCTATTTGGGCAGGTCATAGTGTAGGTCTTTGTAATTCTAATTTTACTGGTAATATTGCTACTGATTGTGGTGGTGCTATTTATTCCAATGATAATGTTTGGGTAGAAGATAGTTCTTTTGATAGTAATTTTGTTGGTAATTCTTCTGTTTGTCAATGTGAGGGTGGTGCTATTTATTCTGATAGTAATTGTGTAAACATTAGTAATTCTAATTTTACTAATAATTTTGCTTATGATTATGGTGGTGCTGTCTGGTCTGATGATGGTGTTGCGGTTAAAAATTGTATATTTAGGAATAATTCTGTGACTGATAATCGTGGTGGTGCTATTTATATGGATGATAGTTGTGATTTAAGAGTTTCTCATAGTGCTTTCTATAATAATAATGCTAATGAAAAGGGTGGTGCTATCTATTGTGAAGGTAATAGTGCTCATATTTACTTAGATTCATTTAACTCATTTGAGAATAATACTGCAAAAGAAGGTAAAGCCGTTTTTGCTGATGGTTACTTCGATTCAATCAAAGATAATTGGTGGGGAACTACAAATCCTGATTGGGACAGTGGATTAGTAGTAGAATGGAAATGTTGGCCGTGGTCTAATATTAATCATCATGATGATTCTCCTTTAGATTATAATCCTAATTTATAAAAAGTAATCTTTACTTTTTATTTTTTATTCTTTTTTTATTTTTTTTTAAATTCATTAAATTTTATTATTTAATTTTGCACTTGAAATAATACTTTATATTATAATTTTCGTTAACTATATAAAAAATTGAATTTATAATTAAAAATATGATAACATTTATTACTGGTAACAAACATAAAGTTATAGAAGCAGAGGAAATTTTTCAGAAGTTCGGTGTAGAACTCGAGCATATTGATTTGGGTTACATGGAACCTCAAGAAAGTCTTGAGGAAGTAGCAAAATTCGGTGCAAAGTATGCTTGTGAAAAATTAAATAAATCTGTGATTGTAGAAGATGCTGGTTTGTTCATAAGAGCATTAAATGATTTCCCAGGTACTTATTCTCATTATGTACAAGATACTCTTGGAAATCAAAATATATTGAAACTTATGGATAAAGTGGATGACCGATACGCTGAATTCAGGTCAGTTATTGGGTATTGCGCTCCCAATTCTGAGCCCAAGGTCTTTTTAGGGCGTGTCAAAGGTCAGATAGCTCTTGAAGAAAGAGGTAATCTTGGTTTTGCTTTTGATCCAATATTTTTGGTACCTGAAGAAGGTAAAACTTTTGGTGAACTCACTACTGAAGAGAAAAACCAGTTCTCACATAGAAGAAACTCTTTAGAACAATTCATTAATTGGTATACAAACCAAGATGAATAATTTCTTTTCAATTTATAATTTAATAAGTTATTTGAAATTTTTTCTTATTTAGTAGCTAATAATGTTTTGTTTGTATTTTAGAATTTTTTCTACTTTTTGAATTTAAAATAATAAATTAAGTAAACATTATTTAGCTATTTATTAATAATTAGTTATTAGTATTAGTTATTAGTATTAGTTATTAGTAGCTATTTATTACTATAATTTGCTATTTATTAACATATTAATTTAATTTAAATAAACTTAATTTATCTTATTTTACAAAGGACCTTACTATAAATATATGGAAACATATAATTATGGAGAATTTAAAAGGTTTATTATTTTTTTTTAAATAATTTGCTTTTTAAAATTGGAAATAAAAATTTAATGGAGATATTATTTATGGCAAGACCAGAATGGATTATGTACTCTGATGAAGAAATCGAAGAGTTTATTGTAAAATTTAAAAGAGAAGGTAAATCTGCAAGTCAAATTGGTGTAATTTTAAGAGACCAATACGGAATTCCTAGTGTTAAAGAAGTAACTGGTAAAAAAATTACTCAAATCTTAAAAGAAAAAGATCAAGCTGAAGAATACCCTGAAGACATTATGAACTTAATTAAAAGAGCAGTAAACATCAGAGATCATTTAAACGAAAATCCAAAAGACCTTCATGGTAAAAGAGGATTAACTATCATTGAATCCAAAATCCGTAGATTAGGTAGATACTACTCTGCAAACGGTCAATTACCAGAAGGATGGAGATATAATCCAGTCCAAGCAGCGCTCCTTGTTAAATAGAGCTGGTGAAGCTTGTGATATGCTTAAAAAGCATATCAAAAAGGGGAACGTTATTAGATTGGTTTCTCATAATGATGCTGATGGACTTTCAGCAGCTGGTGTAATAGCTAATGCTATTAAAGAGGAAGGTGGACAATTCCACACTACTATAGTTCCACGTCTTAAAGCAGATGTTATAAGAAGTGTAGCTTCTGAAAAATATGAATTATATATATTTTCAGATATGGGTAGTGCTTGTATAAAACAACTTAACTCTCTTAAAGGAGATGTTATTGTTGCAGACCACCATCAACCTTCTGATGTTGAGGCAAATGATAATCTTGTTCATGTAAATCCGCATTTATTTGGAATTGATGGAAGTAAAGATTTATCTGGTGCTGGTTCTAGCTATTTAGTAGTTAGAGATATGGATAAAAAACATTTAGCTTACATGGCTCTTGTTGGAGCATTTGGTGATATGCAATGTCCTGATAAATTCACTGGTATGAACCGTATTATATTAAAAGATGGTTTAGATAGTGGGAATTTAGAAATTCATGAAGGCTTGAAAATTGTATCTAAATCTAAGGAACCTCTTTATAAATCTATTGCTTATACTTTAAATCCTGCATTACCTGGATTAACTGGTAATCTTGAGGCTTCTCAAGAATTATTAGAAAAAATGGGTGTTTCTTATGGAATTCCATTTTTGGAATTGGAGGATGAAGAAAAGGATATTCTTAAAGATGAACTTATAAAATTCAATCCCCAAATATTTGGTGATGTTTATACTGTTCCAAAAGAATCTCCAGAGCTTTGTGATTTAGAAGAGTATTCTGCTATCTTAGATGCATGTGGTAAAAACAAGGAATTTGGTTTAGGATTAAGTATTGTTCTTGGTGAACGTGAAAAGGCATTAAAATCTGCTTTGGATTTCCAAACTTCTTATAGGAATGAACTCACTAAAGGTTTCGAATGGATTAACCGTGAAGGTGCTCAACAATTGAATACAATTCAGTACCTTTATAGTGAAGATAAAGTTCTTAAAAGTATTATGGGAACAATTGCAGGTGTTGGAATGTCTGCAAAAATATTACAAGATGATAAACCTATTCTTGGATTATCTAGACTTCATAAAGATATTAAAGTATCTGGTAGAACAACACGTCCTATGGTAGAAAGGGGTGTTGATTTAGGTAAAGCATTAGCTCAGTGTTCAGCTAATTTTGGTGGTCAAGGTGGCGGTCATGATATTGCGGCTGGTGCTATGATTCCTTATGAAGCTAAAGATCAATTTTTACACTTAGTTGATGAAATGATTGAGTATCAATTAAATAATTAATAGGGTCTTCTTGATTCTATTAATTTTTATTTTTTTAAAACATTTAAGTTTTTTTTAATTTATTATTTTTAGGTTTTTTAATTTATTAAACT
>JAKSUF010000310.1 GCA_024409145.1 archaeon
TTAAAAAATAAGAATAACTTATTTTAAAAATAGTAAAAGATAAAAACTAATGTTTAAAAATTCTCATTAGCTAATTTAAATAATTTTATAGATTCATCATATTTATCCATAATATTATCAATTCTTTTAAGTCTACCTATTCTTCCATGATTTCTAACATTTTTAGGAATTTGAAGATAATTTTTACCATAAATTGATTTTAGATGATAATCATGATTGTTTGGAGATAAAAACATTTTTTCACCAAAGTTTATTCTTTTTAATGGAAAAAGCTCATCTGTTTTTCTAACTTCTAGTTTATATCTATTTATCACACCATGAACACATTCCACACCAGGAATATAATTATCTTCTTTTTCCAAATTAAGATTTAAATAATCATAATACTCATTAAGAACTTTATCAAATTTTACTCCTTCACGATTATGCTTATAAAATCTTTTTCTAGCCTTTTCAAAATTATCTGAAATAGTTTTTTCATTATATTGTTTAATATAATCAAATGGGAAAATATCTAAACCAACTAAGGTTGTTTTATACCCAGGATATTTGCAACGAAGCTGAAGCCAACGATAATTTGGGACTTTAGCTTTGGGATTATGTTTAAAGACAGTGAAAGTATTTTTTAAATTATGTGATTCTATCTCTTTACTTAAAACATCACACATTATATTATAATCTCCACGCATCATACAAATATCTAAATCATCATCCCAAGGTATAAAATCCCCATGACGTACAGCACCAAGTAAAGTACCATAATCTAACCAATATTCTAAACCATGTTTTTCACATACATTATCTATAAATTCAAGTGTTTCATAAGCTAATTCCCTTATATTTTGAAGGAGTTCAATTGGAGTATGTGTGAAATTTAAGTATAAATCATTAAATAAAATATGGTATGAATCAATTGTTTCATTCATACTACTAATTTGCATTTCTTGTTTTTTAACCTGTTTTTCTAATTTTTCAATTCTTTTAGAACTATTCTTTAAAACATTATAATAATTTTTAAAATTTGAAATTTTCCCTTTAAGTCCCATTTTATCCCTCTTAATGATAAATGATTATACCAAATAATTATAATTATATTTTTATATAATTTAAAATTGTTGATAAAATTTAAATAATACATTTATAAGATATCTATATAGAATAGCCCATTTTATAATTAGCTTACTAATTTAAAGAGAAAATACTCTTAAAAAATAATAACTCTTAAAATATAATAAAATAAAAATGATATAACTTGGATAATAAAGAAATTAAATCCCAAGGGTGGCAAAATGACATTTAAAAAAATTAAAAATAAACTATTAAATAAAGATGACCAACACGACTTTTATAAAAAGGAATATGAAAAAACTAATCAAAAAATCAAAAAGATTGAAAAAATTTTAGATTCTTATAATGAACAGTTTAGTGTTATTTTTTTAAACCACACCCTTACACCAACTCCAAGATTTGAAATGATAAAAGAATTAGGTTATGAATTACTTAAATTTGTAGATAATATATGTGAAAAATATGGTTTAGAATATTGGTTAGATTATGGTACTTTACTTGGAGCTATACGTCATGCAGATTACATTCCATGGGATGATGATTTAGATATTAGTATGATGCGTAAAGATTATGAAAAATTTTGTGAAGTTATTAATGAAGAGATAGAAAATAGTAACATTAAAAATCTAACAGCAACTTTTAAAAAAGCTAAAAGTATAGATGCATATCGTTGGATACAGATTAAATATATTCATCCAGATCATAAAGCATCATTTGTAGGTTTAGATATTTTTGCATTTGACTATTTAGATAATAAAGAGGAAAAAATAGAAGAAAAATATCTTAAGAGTAGAGATGAATTTTATGAAATATTCTCAAAAGAAGATAAATATAAAGAAGCTATTAAAAAACATTATGAAAACTTAAATTTAAGTTTAGATAACAAAGAATACTTTATTCCAGGTGCAGAAGGTGCTCATGGACCTATAAATCGTTTTAAATTCAGTATAGAAAAAACAGACATTATCTTTCCACTAAAAAGAACTGTTTTTGGAACTGGCTATTTTACAATACCTAATGATTGGGATTATCGTTTAAAATCACT
This sequence comes from archaeon, assembly GCA_024409145.1. GTDB lineage: Archaea > Methanobacteriota > Methanobacteria > Methanobacteriales > Methanobacteriaceae > Methanobrevibacter. The sequence goes on from JAKSUF010000310.1 coordinate 2,114, forward strand.
TTATAAAAATTATCGCAAAATGCCTAAAAATATTAGGAATCATAATAGAATACATAATCTAGATAAGATAGATAATATTGATGAAAAACTTAGAGAATCACTTGAAATATTAAAATATGCAAATGAAAATTTTAATAATTAAATAGTATTCTGAAATAATTAAACTATTAAAATAATTAAACTATTACAACATCATCACACTTCACTAAATTTTAAGAATTCACCATGACGAAATTATATTTACATCTAAAAAGAGCTATAATAACTAAATAATTAATACTCTTAACTCATTAAAAATAATATACTTTTTTTGTTCAATATCTTCAACCCATAAATTATAAGATATCATTATTAATGTTAAAATGATACTATT
>JAKSUF010000311.1 GCA_024409145.1 archaeon
GAAAATACACTAAATAAAAAAAGAATATAAAGATAGATAAAATAAATTATTTTTATCTAATAAACTTTAATTTTATCTAACTCATCCATATACTCATAAGCTTTCTCAACCCAGGCATCTTGGATTAGTTCATCTGTAGCTACGACAGCTACAATATCATCACGAGATATATCTTTCATTATTTTAAAACCTTCAGGAACAATTCTGAAAATTGCATCATAAACTCTTCTTTTAAGGTTTTTATAAGGATCATCAATAACTAAATCACCAATGTTTAAATTACCATCTAATTTAATAATATATCTACTTGGTTGATGAACATTACCACGACCTAACTCAAACCAAAGTTTTTTAAGAATATTTGGAAGGAAATTTTCATCATTAATATTAATAGTGGTTTTATCTTCAACATTATCATAAGAAATATTAGATACTTCTTTTAAAGTAATATGACTAGAAGTTTTTCTCATTTTAATAGCAATAATGAAAACAACATCATCAGGATTCACATAAGCTTTCAAATCTACAATAGAAGGTGGTAAAACTAAATCTTGAAGGATTTGTCTAACAATCATATCATAGACTTTTGCTCCATCAGGATCATTTGATTCAACATACATTTAGAACACCACAATAGTTCAATCTATTTATTTACACGATTACCCATTCCAGATACAAGTAAAGCAGCACCTACTGCACCAATATGTTGTGAATATTCTGGAACAATAACTTCAATTCCACCTAATGTTTCACTCACAGCTTCAACAAGTCCAGAAATTAAACTAGTACCACCTACTTGGATTAAAGGTTCGCGAATATCAATTTCTTGAAGTTGTTGTTCATAAACTTGTTCAGATACAGAATGACAAGCAGCAGCTGCCACATCTGCTTTAGAACCTCCAGCTGCAAGAGTAGTAACAAGGTCTTGAATACCAAATACAATACAATAACTATTTAACATCGCATTTCTCCAATCTCCTTGACTAGCTAAAGGACCAAGTTCAGTAATATCAACATCTAACCTACGTGAAGTCATATCTAAGAACCTACCAGATGCACCAGCACAGATACCACCCATAGTAAAGTTATCTGGAATACCATCATTTACAGTAATAACTTTGTTATCCATACCACCAATATCCAATACAGTAGCTTCACCTTTTTGACAATCAGCTAAGTAAACTGCACCTTTTGCATTAACTGATAATTCTTCTTGAATAAGTTCTGCATTAAATTCTTTACCCATAGTAAATCTACCATAACCAGTACAACCAATACCTTCAACATCATCCCATTTATACCCAGTTCCTTCAAATGCTTCAGCAGCAGCTGTTTGAGCAGACTGAATAATATCTTTAGTAGAAGTCCAACCAGTTCCAATAACCTTATTATTTTCCATTAAAACTGCTTTAGTAGTTGTTGAACCAGAATCTAAACCAAGAGTAAGTCCTTCTTGTTTTTCACGAGCAAGAATACTTCTTCTAGTTACAGTAGTGGCTAATGCTTCCATACGGATAAATAATTCATCCGCTTTTGTTCTTTCAGTAAATGAATAAGTTACAACAGGAATACGAGTATTATTCTGAATAAATCTTCTTACTTCATTTCTTACTAATGCTCCTTCTGCACATCTAAAACAAGTAGCAATAAATACAGCATCAGGTTTACATTTACCTTCAACAATAGACATAGCTCTTGCAATCATCAATTTTAAACTTGAACTTTGAGCAGAAAAACCAAATTTTTCATAAGCTTCATTAATGTAATCTAAGTCAATTTCAGGAAGAATAATTTCTGCACCAAATTTAAGAGCAGCTTTTTCAATTTCTTTTTGAATACCACTATACTCAGTACCACATGAAACTAAAGCTATTTTTACCATTTAATTATCCTCCTTATCATTTTCTAAATCATCAGAACAACAATCTGAAGAATCATCACAACAACAATTAGAAGTTTCTTCTAAACCATCTAAAAATGAATTAATTTTATTAACCATATCAAAAGTTTCATCCCTAGAAGCAGGATAAGTAACTTCTAATGTAGGAACATCTTTCTTACGTAAACAGAAAATAGATAATTCATTTGTTCTTGCACAACCAACACAACCAAAACCAAATGGTGCATCATCAACAATAATTGCAGCCTCTGCTTCATCAATAAGAGGACCAATAATAGACATTCTACCTCTAACACCAGAAGGTACTTCAATAGCTGCATATTTTAATCCTTTGATTGGGTCTTCTTCAGTAATATTCATAGGAGGAGAATCAATCTCAGGATCTTTTATTTTTTGTTTAATTTGTTTTTGAAGAACTAAAGGAGTATGACCTTTACGTTCAACTAAATCAGCCAAAATCAATGAATTTGGAGGATAAATAGCTACTTTTACCATATAATCATCTCAATTATTAAAAATTACATCATTATAAATATTATCAATAAAAAATTATCAATATAAAAATATCATCACAAATATTA
>JAKSUF010000312.1 GCA_024409145.1 archaeon
AATAAGTCCTAAAATCAAAAAGAGAATAAATAATTTTCATTAAAAGAAAAAAATAAAGAAACAAAATAAAAAAAGGTAAAAAAAATAAAGAAAAAAGATAAAAAAAATAAAGAAAAAGATTAAAAGTAAATTAAATTTACTTAATATACTTTAACTTTAAGAGTTTTAGCAGTTTTACCATATTTAGCAGTAGATTTGAAAGCAGCTTTTACTTTATAAGTACCTTTTTTAACTTTGAGTTTAAGTTTTGCAATACCTTTACTGTTAGTTTTAACAGTATAAGTTTTACCCTTAAGTTTCATAGTTACTTTAGTACTTTTTATTGCTTTCTTATTATAAGTCTTAAAGGATACTTGGAAGTATTTTCCTTTTTTAACTTTAGTTTTTACTGCCTTAATAATTGGAGTAACAACTTTTACACTTACATTCTTACTTACAGTTTGATAACCAGTTTCATCAAATTTAACAAGTGCAGAGTAAGATCCTTTAGCAAGATTAATAGCTAAAGTAGCTTTACCATTTTTATCTGTAGTAAGAGTATAAGTTTTACCTTTAATAGTAACAGTAACTTTTTTAGAAGCTAAACCATTACCATCAATATCTTTTAAAACAATAGATAACTTTTTACTATCGCCGTAATATTTAACAAGATTTGAAACACCTAAATTAACAGGAATAGCATTAACTATAGCATTAATACTAGCTTCACTTGCATCATAAGTTTCATCACCATCAAATTTAACAACTGCATTATAAGTACCTGGAACATTAGCAATATCAATAATTACTTCACCATTATCATTAGTAGTAACAGTGTAAGTTTCATCACCAATAGTAACAGTTACAGTTTTAGAAGCTAAAACTTCTCCTTTAGCATCTTTTAAGATAGCAACGACGATTTCATCACCATAGCAAGCATTAATATCTTCTGCTACAATTACAGATGGAGAACCTGCAGGTGCAGTATTGTCTCCAATAATGTTAGATTCATCATTACTGTATACTGCATCATTACCAACACCCTTATTAGATTTTAAAGCATTATCAGATACAGTAGCACCAGTAGTAGATTTAAGTAAAATAGCATATTCTTGATCAGTATTTATGTTATTATCAGTAATTAAAAGACCATTATATGAATCAGTAGCGATTCCAGAACCATTAACAACATCAATATTATTTTCAGATACAACTACACCAGAAGAAGCTTGTAAGTAAATACCATTAGTTTTTGCAGGGAAATAATCTGCAGTAGAACCAGATTCATTAGTTGAACCAGAAACAATTATAGTGTTTCCAGTAATTAAGGAATTAGTACCAGTAAATGCAATTGCTTTAGGAGTAACACCAGTTACAATAATAGTATTGTTTTCAATAGTAGTATCATTTCCACCAAATTGTTCAATACCATAACCATTATTACCACTTGCATAAATAGTATTGTTTAAAATTTTATTACCAGTTACAGTACTAATACTTTCAGAGTAAATTCCACCATGATAAGCACTATCTTCAATAACTATTGGATAAATACTGTCTTCAGCCTTATTATTATTGATATCAATAGAACCTTCATTTCCAGTATTACCAGCAAAACCACTACTACAGTTAATAATATTATTAGCAATAGTGTTGTTTCCATAATTACCACCAGTCATATAAATACCACTAGTATATTTGGAACCCATAACCGTGAAATTATTATCAGAAACATTATTATTAGAACTACTACCCATACAAAGACCATATAAATAATGAGATCCATTCAAAATAATATTATTATTTGAAAAGAGAATATTATCTCCAAGTAAAGAAATACACTGCATAGTAGCATATTCCCCAGTATATCCATTTTCATTAAAAATTACAGTATTGTTAACAAATACAGAATTATCTCTAAGAATAATAGGACGTCCATATTGATAACCTGCATTATCCCAGTCTATATTCTGAACAGGACAACTAATATCAAAATAACAATTTATGTATTTCTCATTAGCATGATCACCAATAAAGCTTAAGAAATAATCATCGTTAAAATAGCAATTTGTTTCAATAGTCACATTAATATTTTCAAAAGTTACATTTTTTCCATCAAAATAAAGCATAACAGCTAATTCTGCCATTCCTTCCTCAATTTCTTCTGAACCATCATCCCAAAATACCTTATCAATTGTGAAGTTACAAACATAAGCATTAACCCCACTACCAAATTGGAAACGTAAATTTTTCCAAATAATATTTTTATCACTTAAAATTGTTACATTTACAGGGGAGGCACAATTAAAATAAATTCTTTCAATATCTAAAAATTGTTTAAAATAGAATGTCCAATTATGATTCATAAAATCTTTTCTAGGGATAATACAACGACCATCCTCACTGAAATAATCATCATAATTCTTTTCAGTAATTTCAATATAATAAGGATCTTCTTCTTGTGCACTTAATTTAGAAATTCCAAATGAATCAA
>JAKSUF010000313.1 GCA_024409145.1 archaeon
GTAAATTCCTATTTATAATATTTATTAAAATATTTATATTCTAACTAAATATTATGAGAATATTATATGATTACTTAGTTAATTAGGTAATTACTTTAATTAGATATATTTATTAACTATTAACTTTGAATTTTTATTAATTCTTATTTAGGTGATTAAATGATTGAGTTAAATACTCCAATTACAGATGATGATATTAATAAATTAAAAGCTGGAGATGTAATTACTATTTCTGGTCAAATTTTAACTGCTAGAGATCAAGCTCATGGTAGAATTATAGAACAAGGTGCTCCTTGTGATATTGATGGTTCTGTTATTTTCCATGCAGGTCCTATAATTAAAGAAACTGAAGAAAATAATTATGATATGGTAGCTGTTGGTCCGACTACTTCTATGAGGATGAATCCTTATGAATCCGATGTTTTAGATATGGGTGCTAAAATTATAATTGGAAAAGGTGGAATGGATGATAATGTTAGAGAAGCACTTAAAAGGAATAATGCTGTTTATGTTGTAGCTACTGGTGGTTGTGCTGCTTTATATGTTGATAAAGTTAAAGAAATAGATGGTGTTGAATGGTTAGACTTAGGTATGCCTGAAGCTATTTGGGATTTGAATGTTGATAAGTTTGGTCCTCTTATTGTAGCTATGGATAGTGAAGGTAATAGTTTGTATGATTAATTGAGATTATAGTATCTTCTAGAATAATTTTTAGGAGTATTATTTTTTATTAAATATGTTATTAAATTAGATTTTTAAAGATAAATTTATATATAATTTATTTCTAATATTTTAATAATTCAATTTAACTTTTAATGTTAAATTTTAAAGTGATTTTTATTGGTGAGAAATATGGCAGATATTAGCGAAGCAGCTGAAAAAAAACTTAAATCAAGAATTAGAAAACTTAAAAAATGTAATAAAGATGATGAGGAAAAAGAGAAATTTTTTAATCAATTAGGTCTTTCTTTAACTATCTCTTTACCTACTAAAAACCCTGAAAAACAAGAAGATTTTATAAGTTTATATACTAATCCAGATGGAGATATTGTACATGCATCTTATGCATATTCTGAAGGTGAAGAATTCGCAGATGCAGATATTTCTGAAAAAGATTTAAAAGTAATTATCGAATCTTTAAAAGACTTTGATTTAAAACTTTTAGAATAATTAAAAATTTAATAATTTAATTATTTTATTTTTAGATAATTAAGTCAGCAAGTATATTAAATTTTTATTTCAATATATTAATTTATTATTAATTAAAATAGTATAGTTTATATCAAATTATTATTGTTGGTTTTAATATGATTGTTAATAACTCTTTAGATGAAGTTAAAAAAAGAGAATCTGCTCTTAAAATTATCAAATCAATAATGTCTGATAATGGTAGATTTGGATTATATGATGTCACTGGGTTATCTGGTGCATTCTTAGCTAGTGAAAATGATTTAAATCTTCTTGAAACTTATGTTGGGCCTGCTATCTTTGAAGATGAACTTCAGATTTATGGTAAAGAACATCTTGGTGGGGAAAAGTTACTTGGAGTTAATAGGACTAGTTCTGGAATACTTGCTACTATTCTTGCTCTTGTTGAAGAAGGTTCTAATGTTAGTCATTTTTTAGCAGAATTCCCTGCTCATCCATCTATTCCTCGTTCATGTAAATTAGTTGGAGCAAGTTATAATGAATATGTGGATATAGATAAATTTAAAATTTTGGATAATACTTCATTAGTAGTTATAACTGGGGCTACAATGGATCATAAAGTTATTTCTGAGTCTTTATTTAGAAAAGTTGTTGAGATTGCTCATTCTAAAAATATTCCTGTTTTGGTGGATGATGCTTCAGGAGCAAGACTTAGAACTGCTATATTTGATCAAAAGAAAGCTATTGAACTTGGTGCAGATTTGGTTGTAACTAGTACTGATAAGTTAATGTTGGGTCCTCGTGGAGGATTAATGGCAGGTCGTGAAGATTTAATTAATCAAGTCAAATTAAAAGCTACTCAATTTGGTTTAGAAGCTCAGCCTCCTTTAATTTTAGCTATGGTAAATGGTTTGAAGGAGTATAAAAAAGATAATTTAGTTAAAGCTTTCTCAAGAAAAGAAGAATTCTTTAAGTTATTAAGTTCTAAATATTCTTTCTTTAAATTAAGTCCTACTGGTGTTATGATTAAAGAAGAAGATTTAGCTGATGATATTAAAGAAAGAAATATTGAATCTGATTTATCTGTTAAAGACTTTGCTTTTTTATTTGCTATGGTTTTATTAAAAGAAGAAGGTATTATTACAATTCCTGCAGTTGGGATGCCTGGTGCTTCAGCTACAATTAGATTTGATTTATCTACTCAAGATGTTGTAGATATTGATTTAGATGTTTTAATTAAAAAAATAGATGATTCTTTTAATATCTTTTTAAATTTAATTGATGATGTTGATAGTGCTAAAAAATTAATTTTAGGATAAT
>JAKSUF010000314.1 GCA_024409145.1 archaeon
TTTTCTCTTTATTGAACTTATATTAATCATTACTATTTTAGTATTATTTATATATTTTGTAATTCATTATATATAATTAAGAAGTTTTATTTAGAATTTAATTATTATAAAAGATTCTATTTAACTATTTGGAACAAATTTATTTATTCATTTTGAGGCATATTATGAAAGTTGTAGCTATTGGTGCTGATATTTCAAGTAATGATGTAAGTGTTTCTGATTCATTAGTATCAAATGTAGAAAAAGATATTCCTAAATTAATTGAATTAGGAGCTAAAAAAGCAGCTTTAACTAATATTACTGGTGATGATATTGTAATTTCTGCTTTTGTTGAAGATGATTTATTAGAAACTGTAAATCAAGGTATTGTTCAAATATTAAAAGATAATGCTGAAGATTTTGGTGATTTAAATGGTATTTCAACTAATCCTGATGAAGCTGGTGAAGGTATATCTTATGCTGAAGCAAAAGTCAATGATGATGGTTACCAAGATGCAATTATCTTAGCTTTTGATACTTATGGTGGTGAATCCTTTGTAGAAGGAGCTGCTAACTCTGCTATTAAAGCAGCAAAAGGTATGGATTCTGTTATTGATGTTTCAGCAATTATTGGAGAAAGTAGAGAAATTCCAGGTGTTGGTTTTGTCTCATCTGAAACAGATGATCCTGTTGTAATAGCTACTGTTGCTAATTTGGAACAAATAGCTGTTGTTGCAAGTGCTATGATTGGTGCTGTTCTAGGAAATAAAAATACATATCTTGTTAAAAGACATACTTCATGTAATGTACTTCCTGGAAGTGTGTTACTTTCAGTCACTGCATTTATGAATGGTAATTTAATTGATATGTCCATTCCTTTTGAGAATAAAACTAGGATTTTGGGTTAGTTAATTTTAATTTTTCCTTTTGAGAATAAAACTAGGATTTTGGGTTAGTTAATTTTAATTTTTCCTTTTGAGAATAAAACTAGGATTTTAGGTTAGTTAATTTTAAAATAACACGTAAATATATTTTAGGTAATCCCATGATAACTATTACTAAAAAAGAAGAACTTATATTAAATCAAGTCAGAATTTTTAATGATGATTTTCCAGAGGGTATTCCTCTTTCACATTTAAGACAAGAAACTGGTCTTTATGAACATGATTTAAATGATATTTTAAAAATGTTAGCAAGTAAAGATATTGTTGATTATAAAAAAGGTCATGTAAAATTAATCAATTTTGATGATAATTTTAATACTGTAGAGTCTCAAAAAGATGTAATTTCAGCAGAATTAGATTTAAAAGAAAAAAGGTCTTTTGAAATTATTAAAAGTATTGTTGATGAAACTGGAATGGTTTCTAAATATGATTTAGAAGGTAATTTATTATATGGTGATTTACATTTAACTGATTTTAGAATGTATCATATTATTTTATCTTTAGAAAATAAAGGATTACTCAAGTACATTCGTAAGATGGATGGTGAATATTATAAACTAATTAAAAAAGATTAATTAGTTTAATCTTTTTAATTTTGTTTTTTTATTTTATTTTTTTAATATATTGATTAGTTTAATCTTTTTTTTAATTAAACTTTATTTAATAATTCATATATCAATTCAATTACTTTTTCAATATTTTCTCCAATTAATAAATTATGTTTTGTATTAGGGAAAATAACCATTTCTGATTTTTTTATATTATTATGAAGTTTTTCCTGCATTTTAACAGTTGTAATTTCATCATCTTCACCAGTTAAAATCAATGTTGGAACTTTTATGTTTTCTAATTCATTCATAATTTCAAATTTTTCTCCTGCATGAATTCCATTTAATATTCCTTCTATAGATGCAGTTTTTGCTTTTTCAATCTTAAGAATATCTAAAGAATCTTTATGTTTTTCAATTAATTCAAGAGGTAAACAATAAGGTAAAATCTTATCATAAAATGATTCATATTTTATATTAATATTATTTTCAAATTCATTAAAAACACTTCTAAGCTTAGGGGTTGTTTCTCCATATGTTGAGATTAAAACAAGACCTTTAGTTAGTTCTGGATGTTCAGTAGCTATTTTTAATGCAATATTTCCACCCATTGATAATCCTATAAATATGGCATTTTCAATATTCAATTTTTTTAATAATTCATATAATTCTTCTTGGTAAGTTTCAATGGATCCTTCAATTTTTCCAGTTTCACTCTTTCCATGGCCTCTTATATCATAACTTAATGTTTTATATTCTGATTTAAATTCGTTCACTAATGGTGCCCAAAACTCTAAATCATCTGATAATCCATGAATAAAGACAATTGTTGGTTTATCTTTAGAATTTATATCCTCAATTCCGCTTATTTTATAGTGGATATCAATATTATTAACTTTAATAAAATCATTTGTGTCAATATTTTTTATAGATTTTTTATCCTCAGAATCTATACTATTAGTTTTTTCTAGCATATTTTTTCCTCCATATTCAAT
>JAKSUF010000315.1 GCA_024409145.1 archaeon
AATTAGAAACAGTAAGAGGTATAGGATATTGTTTAAAAGACAAATAAAAGAATTAATAATTAGATTAAAAAATTATTTTAATCGTATTAATAAAAATATAGATAGTAATGATAATAGCAAAATTAAAACTGTTAAAAATATTTTTATTGAATTAAAAAACAATTTAATATTTTCAAACATGATGCTTGTATTTGGACTTGTTACTGTATCATTCATCGCTATTTTTGTATTTATGAAACAAACTCTTTATAGTAATTGTCTTATAAATATGAAATCAATTATCTATAAAAATGCAATTATTTCTTATCAAGATAATAATGATAGTGATGAAGATAAAAATGATTCTTCTGATGAAGTTATCATTGAAGGATATAATCAAAATTATGATCAAGTAAACATAGGTAATGATAATAATACATCTGATGAAGAAAACGGATATATATTTATTACATACAGTGAACTTGGTAATGTAATAGTTTATAACGATACAAGATATGTTATCAAAAGTGAAGAACTAATAAATGATTTTAATAAATTAGTATCATCAAATGAAGTAGGTACTGCAATTCGTGATGGTATTAGTTACAGATATTTAGTTAATAAAAATGCTTTCCCGGCAAATACATATAAAATTGTTTTTTATAACTTATCTAGTGAACATAAATTTTTAAAACTACTTGGATTTGCTCTTGTAGTTATAGATTTAATTCTTTCAGTAATTAGTTACTACATAAGTTTATATATAACAAATAAATGTATAAGTCCAATTCGTGAAGCTATGGATAGACAAAAACAATTTACAGAAGATGCATCACATGAACTTAGAACACCACTTACAGTTATGCAAACAAACCTTGAAGTATTAAAGAGTGAAAAAGATTCAACAATAAAAGAACAGTATAAGTGGATAGAATATATAGATGATGAAGTAGTAAGAATGACAAACTTAGTTTCGGATTTACTAACATTATCTCGTATGGATAATAATAAGCATAACGAAGAAATGCAAGAAGTAAATTTAACAGAAGAATTATTCAAGATTATTGAAGCATATCAAAAGTATGTAAAAAATAAAAATTTAGAATTAAGATCAAACATAGATAAAAATATTTACTTCACATGCCAAAAAGAAAAAATTATACAACTTATAAATATATTTTTAGATAACGCAATTAAATATAACAAACCAAACGGATATATTGAACTTAGTCTAAAAAAATATAACAAGAACAATAAAACATTTGATATCATAATAGAAGATAGTGGTATAGGAATAGCAAAAGAAGATCAAAAGAAAATATTTAATAGATTCTTTAGATCAGATTCATCAAGATCAACAGAAGGTACAGGTCTTGGATTATCAATAGCGCAATCTATAATAGATAAACATAATGGAACAATAAAAATAGAATCTGAAAAAGATAAAGGAACTAAATTTATAATTTCATTCCCATATTATGATGAAAATTTAATTGAATTATAGACAAAACATAAAATTTGAATTATAATATAAGTATATTTATAAGTAATTGACTTATTTATAAATAGAAATCTAATTTATATAGCAAATAAAAACTAACGAAAAAAGAGAGGCAGTACCCTCTCTTTTTTCTATGTTATCTTTTATATATTATAAATAACACCACTTCTAAAGAAGTGCTAATTATTGATAAAATCAAAGATAGCACATCTAATTTAAATAGCATGGCAATCACCTCCTTTCATAAGAAATTTGGTATGTATGCTATGCATATCATTGCCATAAAACATTATAAATAGTAATAGAAAAATGTCTATAGACCTTTGCCATAAAGCATTTTAACTCTCCCATAAAGTTTTAAAACTTTTAAAATATACCCTTTAGCAGTATTAAAGTTGCCCCAAAAGCAATTTCATTAAAAGAAATACTTGATAATAAATCAAAAAGTACGAAAAATAGAGGATTAGAAGCTGTTAATAACATCAAATATATAGTTAAATTATTGACATATATTTCCAAATATGATATAATTCCTTTCAGTAGTTTAGTGTTTTTCAAAACATATTTGGAGGATTGAATATGACAAGTACACCTGAAACAGTAGTAGTTTTTGCACCAGAAAAGAAGTTCATAAGAAATATCCTTGATAAGAATTATCACATTTGTATCTACTAGAATGAAGGCTGTATTGGAAGCCCATTCCCACTTAAAGCATTCACTAACGATCAGAATTACATCGGTAAGCCAGTAGCAAGTGTTCTTGCAGATCTTATTTTTGAAGTTGATCGTGCTGAATACATGTCAGATAGATACAAGAAGTTACTTGATGCTGCCATTGATCTTGAAAAGAGAGGTAATGAGATGCTTAATCTCAAGCATAGCTTAGAAAGTAAGAGTAATAAGTAAAATAGTAAAAAAAGAGGCTTTTGATTATAATACCTTTAAAGTACTCATTAAATAAAAATAACTTTATGTTATA
>JAKSUF010000316.1 GCA_024409145.1 archaeon
AGTTCAAGGGTAATTTTAGAGCTGAGTCTTATTATAAGATGTTGCAAGTTCAAGGGTAATTTTAGAGCTGAGTCTTATTATAAGATGTTGCAAGTTCAAGGATAATCTAAATCTTATTATTTTATTCTAATATTCATTTATTAGTTTTTCTTTTATTATCCTTAAATTAGTTTTTTAGATTTGTAAAAATCTAAATCTATTTTTTTATTTTTTTAATATTTATTTATTTTTTTTATATTCTGTAAATTGTATTATTAAATTATTAATGTGATATTATGGTAGAATTATTAGCTCCTGCTGGAAATTTCATTTCATTAACAAGTGCACTTAAAAACGGTGCTGATGCTGTTTATATTGGTCTTAAAGAGTCAAATATGAGAATTAATGCATCTAATTTCTCTCTTGAAGATATTAAAAAAGCAAGTGAAATATGTAAAGAATATGATGCTAAACTTTATGTTTGTACTAATACTATAATGAAAGATAATGATATTGAAAGATTAATCCAACAATTACCTTATATTAAAGAATATGGTGCTGATGGTATTATTTTATCTGATATTGCTTTAATTGACTTAGCTACTCAAAATGGTCTTGAAGCACATGTAAGTGTTCAAGAAAATACAACTAATTATTATTCTCTTAAATCACTTGAAAAATTAGGAGTTAAAAGAGCTATTTTATCAAGAGAATTATCTTTAAAAGAGATTAAAAACATTACTAATAAACTTAAAGAATCAAATTCATCTATTGAAGTTGAAACATTTGTTCATGGAGCTATGTGTATGGCTATTTCTGGAAGATGTTTCTTAAGTTATGGTCTTTATGGTAGAAGTGCTAATTGTGGAGACTGTTTACAACCTTGTAGAAAAGAATGGAAATTGTCTTTTGAAGAAAGTAGCTCAGATAGAGTGATTAATACATCTGAATGTGATGATGAGTCATTTATAATATCTCAGTCTTATGATGATACTTATAGAACAAATTTCTTCTCTCCAAAAGATATGGCTCTTATTGAACATATTCCAGAACTTATTGAATCAGGTATTCATTCTTTTAAAATTGAAGGAAGGGCACGTTCTCCAGATTATGTAGCTACTGCTGTTAAAGTATATAGAGAAGCTATTGATTCTTATCTTGAAGATCCGGAGAATTATGAATATAATCCAGAATGGATGGATGAATTGATGAAAGTATTTAATAGAGGATATGATACTGGATTCTATTTTAACCAACCTTATGAAATCAGTGAGGATAATCAATCTAAATTTATTAAAAAAGATATTGCTAAAGTAGTTAATTATTATAATAAAATTAAAGTAGCAGAACTTAAAATATGGGATGATTTATCTGTTGGTGATGAAATCATGGTTCAAGGTCCTACTACAGGATCTATTACTCATGTTATTGAATCTATGCAAATTGATGGTAAACCTATTGAAACTGCAGAAAAAGGTTTAAATGTTGCAATAGCTATAGATACAAAGTTACGTGAAAATGATTTTGTTTATAAATTAATTCCTCGTGAATCTAATGATGGTTGTTAAGATTTATTGTTCTTTGTTGATAAAATCTTAATAATAATTACTTTCATTTGATTAATAAAATTCTAATTAATGATTATTATGGTTGATAAAGAGAATAGGCCTAAATTGGATTTAACTTTAGATAGTGTTAGTTTTAATCAATATTACTACTTAAAAGAAGAACTTGTTAATTTTTGTAGAGAAAATGGATTAAAAGTTTCAGGAAGTAAATTAGAATTAACTGAAAGAATTTCAAAATTCTTAGAAACTGGAGAAAAAGATTTTAAAGTAGCTAAATCTAATGAATTTAATAGTATTAATAATTCTAATAGTTTTGATACTAATCATATTAAGTCTAATACTAATAATTCTAATAAATCTGAAAATAATAGATATGAATCACATGAAATAAAATTAGATTCTATTATTGAGGAGAATTTTGTTTGTTCTCAAGAGCATAGGGCTTTTTATAAAAAAGAAATAGGAAAAGGATTTAGTTTTAAAGTAGATTTTCAAAAATGGCTTAAAAATAATGCTGGAAAAACTTATGCTGATTCAATTGAAGCTTATTATAAAATTGTAGAATCTAAAAAGAAGAATAAAAGCAAAATTGGTAAACAATTTGAATACAATCAATATATTAGGGATTTTTTTGAGAATAATTCTAATAAGTCTTTAAATGATGCAATTAAATGTTGGAATTATAAGAAAAGTATTAAAGGACATAATAAATATGAAATCTCTGATTTAATTGCTTTAGATTAATTATTTTTAGTAAATTGTTTATCTTATTTAGTAAAATTTATTAGTTTAAAAAGAGCAGAAATTAAAGTCAAAACGGTAGAATATAAAAATCTTTCAGATGATATAGGTTATATCAGAATTACAAGTTTCATCAGTCTTGAAACTTCGAAAGAATTTATTGTTGCGCTA
>JAKSUF010000317.1 GCA_024409145.1 archaeon
TGGATTTATTTTTTTTTTTTAGTTTTTCTTAGATTTAGTTCGAATTTTAAACGAACTTTCTAAATGTTTTTATATTATAAAATAGAAATTAAGTTATAGATTTAATAATTTTTATTATTTCGAATAATTTTTATATATTCGAATAGTTCCATAGTTTTAGGATTGGTAATATTTATTAAATTACTTCATAATTTGATTTTTTTATTAAATTATGAAATTTATTTAAAGGATGGATAATTATGTTTATTGCAACATTAAGTGGAATTTTTAGATTCAAAGATCTTCCAGAAGAATTTGGTCCCTATGTTCAGTTTAAAGCAGCTATTGAAAAAAGAGAGATTAAAGATGATGATATGATTGCTGTTTTAGACATTATGGGTACTACTAGTCATCATGTTCTTTTCTTAGATCAATATAATACTGTATCTGAAATTAGAAAAGAATTAAGAGAAGCTGATGCTAAAGTTAATGTTACTACTTTGAAAATATTGGAAGGACATTTATGAGTGTTTTACCTGTAGAACAAGCTTGGATGATTCTTATTAATCTTTCTTCAGATTTGAAGAATAAAGGAATCCAAACTCCACCTACTATTAATAAGGATTTAGGTTTAATTAAATCTCAAATAAGTTTCTATAAAAAAGATACATCTCATCCAGATATGATTAATGAGATGGCAAGAGCAGATATGGCTCTTAATGAAATCCAAGGGATTTTATTAAATCTTGCAGAAGGTGTTGGTGAAGATTATTATGCTGGTTGGTTAGATAAATTAAATAGAGCTAATCGTGGTGAAATTGTTTATGAAATTTCAGACCATAGTTCTAAGTTTCTTTTAAACCCCCCACCTGGATTTTCTTATGCTAAAATTACTATGAAAAGTCCATTAGCAGAAGAACGTGTTCAGGAAATAGCAGAATCATTTGGTATTATTATGGAGTTTGACACAGATTTAACTGTTGCTCTTTATGGTAATAAAGAAGATGTTCAGCTTGCATTAAGAGAGATGGCACCTTTCTTTACTGAATGATATTTATAACTTTTTAGTTTTTTTATTTTTAGTATATTTTTTTAAAATTTAGCTACTTCTGTAGCTATATTAACTTTTTTCTTTGAGTGAAATAATGGATCGAAAAAAGATTTTAAATTTATTATTACTTGTTTTTTGGCTTTTAATTATATTTTATTTTTCTAATCAGCCTGGAAATTCTTCATCCTATTTAAGTGATAATCTTACACTTTTAATATTTAATGATATTTCTAATTTGTTGATATTTATAGTTAGAAAAATTGCGCATATTAGTGAGTTTTTTATATTAACTTTATTAATTTATAATGTATTAAAAGACTATGTTGATTTTAAAAAATCCTGTTTATTTAGTTTTGTATTCTCTGTTCTTTATTCAATTAGTGATGAATTGCATCAATTATTTGTAGTTGGAAGAGAATGTTTGTTGAGGGATGTATTTATTGATGCTATGGGTATTATACTAGCTTTAATAATAATCTTTTTTATTAAACAGTATAAATCTAAAAGAAGAATCAAATACTAACTTCTTTATTTTCTTTTAATTATACTTTTTTATTTTTTCTATTTTTTTTAAGTTTTATTTTTCTATTTTTTTATTATTCTTGTAAAATAATATAGTTAACTTTATTTTATTTAAAAATATATCTATAATTAATTATCAATTTAGGTGTAATTATGAAAATTTTAGCTATAAGTGATATACATGGTAAAAAGAATGAAAATCTTATTAACTATTTAAAAAATGAAGATATCTCTTTAGTACTTATCGCTGGTGATATCACTGATTTTGGACCTCTTGAATTCGTTGATGAGTTCATCAGTGAACTCTTTGAATGTGATGTTGATGTCTTTGCAGTTCCAGGTAATTGTGACCCTGCTGGAATCTGTAATGCTATTAAAGATAGTGGTGCATTATGTCTCCATAATCAATTAGTTGGTTATGAGAATACTGTTATTATGGGATATGGTGGATCTAACCCAACTCCATTTAATACTCCTGGTGAAACTAATGATGATAATATTTATGCTAAAGTTTATGAACTTTTTGCAGAATATGAATATATTATTAATCCAGAAGTACCAAGAGTTACTATCTTACTCACTCATGCTCCACCATATAATACTAAAGCAGATACTATGGAAAATGGTGTTCATGTAGGTAGTCAAGGTATTAAAAAAACTATTCATGAATTCCAACCTACTGTAAATATTTGTGGACATATACATGAAGCAATGTCTATTGATACTGTTGGTAAGACTACTGTTGTAAATCCAGGAATGCTTGAAGAAAACCATGCAGTTTTACTTGACATTGATGAAAATGCAAATGTTGATGTAAGTATTGTTGATTTATAATTTTAGTAAAATAATTATTTTTTATTTTTTTATTTTTTTCTTAGAATTTGGATTTTAGTAAAATAAT
>JAKSUF010000318.1 GCA_024409145.1 archaeon
AAAAGTTAAAAAAGATTATGTTGTCATTTATATGTTTGATGATATGCCATTAGATAAGATAGTTAATAAAATATTAGATGAAACTAATTATGATATTTACTTATTTCCTTTTGGAAATGTTAAGAATGATATTTTTAAGAATAAACGCATTCACAACGCTTGTAGAGTGTCTGGACCAATAGAATTTGTTTATTTAATTGGTCATGCAAAACTGGTATTAGCAAACTCATTACATGCTTTAGCATTTTCAATTAATATGAATACTCCATTTGTTATTTTTAATAGAGATGAATTAGATGAAGAACATTCTATTAATTCTAGAATGAGAAGCATGACAAGAATGTTTAAATTTGAAAGTAGAATTCTTTCATTCGACAAATTTTATAATGAAAAACTTTGTAATGTTGTGAATTTAAATTTTGGTGTTGCAAATGAAATATTAAAAGCACAAAGAAATAAGAGTTTTAAATATTTAAAAGAGGCACTTATGGATGAATAATATTTTAAACGTTAAAAATAAATGTCTTGGGTGTATGAAATGTTTTCAAACATGTCCTAAACAAGCTATTGAGTTTAAATTAAATAAGTATGGCTTTTATGAGCCTATAGTTAATAAAAAACTTTGTATAAATTGCGGATTGTGTTTGAAACAATGTACTGCATTATGTGAAGATGATTTACAAGATGTTATCAAAGAAATTGTTTGTTGGAGCAATGATAAAGAGACGAGATTAAGTTGTTCTTCGGGGGGAGCATTCTTTGAAATAGCAAAAAAATTTATTTTAAATAATGGTGTTGTTTATGGCGCTGCTTTTTCTTCTCCATATGCAGTTGAACATATACGAGCAAGCAAAGCTGATACCCTCGAAAATATTAAAGGATCAAAGTATATACAAAGTAACATTTGTAATAGCATAAAATTATTGAAATTGGACCTGGATAATGGCAAAAATGTTTTGTTTTCTGGAACTCCCTGCCAGGTCGCGGTAATAAAATCCTTGTTCGGGAATTATAAAAACTTATACCTGGTTGATGTTATTTGCTTTGGGTTTATAAGTAATGGAGTTTATCAAAATTATTTAAAAGGCATTGAAAAAATCCATTCTAGTAAAATTAAAAAAGTCATTTTTAGAGATTCTTTCCACCAAAATATGATGCATATTGAATTAGAAAATGGCAAACATTACTATTATCAAATGAGAGACAATCCTGAAAACGGAATTTATAAATTTTTCACTGATAGATCGCTAATTAAAGAAGCTTGTTCAACTTGCAAATTTAGAAGCGAAAAACGAGTTGGTGATCTATCATTATCAGATTATCCATATGTATTATCAGACGAAATTGATAATAAACGAGAAGGCGTTTCTATCATTTATATAAATAATGAGAAAGGGTTTGATTTGGTCAACAACGTAAATTTACATGTTGTTAATGATAATAGAGAGAACCTAATTTCAAATTTTAAAAATAACTACAATTTAGAACTTGCAAACAAAAATAGAAATAAATTTTTTAAAAATTATTTTAGATATCAAAACAATAATAAGAAATTAGTTTCATATATTGATTCCTATCATAAAAAAACATGTTTGTTAAATAAAATTATGAGATATATAA
The DNA here is from genome assembly GCA_024409145.1 of archaeon. Taxonomy (GTDB): domain Archaea; phylum Methanobacteriota; class Methanobacteria; order Methanobacteriales; family Methanobacteriaceae; genus Methanobrevibacter. The sequence goes on from JAKSUF010000318.1 coordinate 1,621, forward strand.
AAAGAAAAATTAGGAGTAAATAAATGTTAGATCGTTTAAAAACAAAGATTAAAAAAAGAAAATTTAAAAAAAGATACCCAACATCTTTTATTTCGCCGGGTGCAATATTTGATAAAAAAACCGTTTTTGAAGGTTATAACTTAATTTATAGTGGAGTAAATTTAAAATCAACATTGGTTGGAATGGGTTCATATGTTGTTTCTGGCTCTTTGATTTTTGGCAGTAAAATTGGAAGATTTTGTTCAATTGCGTCCAATGTAAAAATAGAACCATATAGGCATCCAACAAATTTAGTTTCTTCTTATTCATGTTTTTATAATACTCCTAACAAACTTCCTCTAGGAAAAAGCAATTATGATTTTGACTATCAACTAAAAACTGATAATGGTTATTACGTTGAGATCGGAAATGATGTTTGGATAGGTGAAAATGTAATAATCAAAGGAGGAGTTAAAATTGGTGATGGCGCTGTGATAGGTATGGGTGCAGTAGTTACAAAAGATGTTCCTCCATATGCTGTAGTTGGAGGGGTTCCAGCCAAAATTATTAAATATAGATTTGATAACGAAACTATTAATAAATTACTTAAAATTCAATGGTGGAATTGGGACATAGAAATAATAAAGGCAAAAAGAGAAGAATTTGTTGATGTTAAATCTTTTATAGAAAAGTATTACAAAGAATAAAAAATCGGGTTTTTCTCATTACGATTCTGATTATCTATTCGAAAAACATTAAGAGAACTTATGTTCTCTTTTGTTTTTGATTTCTCGTATCTAGTAGAGAAATCTCCTCATTACCTAATTCTTATAGGAATAGAGAAATACATTAC
>JAKSUF010000319.1 GCA_024409145.1 archaeon
TGAGCATGGTCATAGTCATGGTCATGATGAAGATTGTGGTTGTGGTGATGAGCATCATGGTCATAATCATGGACATGAGCATAATCATGGACATGGTCATAGTCATGAACATAATCATAAGCATAATCACAATCATAATCATGATGAAGAATGTTGTTGTGGAGAAGATCATGACCACTCAGATGATATAAGTTTATGTGGTTGTCCTGATTGTGTAGATGAACCACCTAAAGAATTACTTGCTGAAGGTAAACCCTTAATATCTAATCGTCCTATTCAAATTATATTAGGTAGTGGAATCCTCTTTGCAGCAGGTCATATATTAGAGTTCCTTCAATTTAATGGGGCTATTGTTAGTGTAATTTTCATGTTAGCTGCTTTAATTGCTGGTTATCAAATAGCTATTCTTGCTGCTAAATCTTTATATAATAGACACACTGTAGGACCTGCATTATTAGTTTGTATTGCCTGTGTTGCTTCATTTATCATTGGTCATCCTGAAGAAGGAGCTGCAGTATCATTCTTATACTTTATTGCTGAGTTCTTAGAAGATTATGCTGAGCATAGAGCTAAACATTCTATTAAATCTTTAGTTGAAATTGCTCCTGAAACTGCTAGAGTTAAAGTTGGAGATGGAGAAGAAATTCGTAAAATTGAAGATGTTGATATTGGCGAGATTGTTATTGTTAAACCTGGAGATAAAGTTCCTTTAGATGGAGAAATTGTTTTAGGTAATTCTTCTATTGATCAAGCTTCTATTACTGGGGAAAGTATTCCTGTAACTAAAGGTTTAGGGGATAATGTATTTGCTGGTACTGTAAATCAAGATGGTTATCTTGAAGTTATTGTTACTAAAAAATCTAAAGATGCAGTTATTTCTAAAATTGTTACTTTAGTTAAAAGGTCTCAATTAAATAGAGGAAATACTGAAACAATGGTTGAAAAAATAGCTAAGTATTATACTCCTGTTATGATTTGTATTTCTGCAGCTGTTGCTTTTATCCCTCCTTTGTTATTTGGTCAAGATTTCATTAGTTGGGTTTATAAAGCACTTTCAATTATGGTTATTTCATGTCCTTGTGCATTTTTAATTTCAACTCCTATTGGTATGGTTTCAGCTATTACTGCTGCAACAAGAAAAGGGGTCCTTGTTAAAGGTAGTGCTTATGTAGAAGAAATGCGTAATATTAAAGCAGTTATTTTTGATAAAACTGGTACTTTAACTGAGGGTAAACTTGAATTATCTGAAATCACTGTTTTAGATGATTCTTATAGTGAAGAAGATGTTGTTAAAATTGCAGCTTCCTTAGAAAATCAATCTAACCATCCAATTGCTAAAGCTGTTATTGATTATGCTGATTTAAAAGATATTGAGTTTAATGAAGTTGATGATTTTAAAAATATTCCTGGTAAAGGTATTTTAGGTTCAATTGATTCTAAACAATATTATGCAGCTAATGAATCTCTTATTGAAGGCAGTAATTTTAATCTTTCTAAAGAAGAAATTAATCAATATTCTTCTGAAGGTAAGACTGTAATCTTTTTAGGTGATGAATCTAATTTAATAGCTATATTATCTGTTGTTGATAAAATTAGAGATAATGCTTCTGATGTTATTAATAATCTTAAAGATCATGGTATTAAAACTGTTATGTTAACTGGTGATAATAAAATAGCTGCTAAAAAAGTTGCAGATGAAATTGGTATTGAATATGTTTATTCTAATTTATTACCTGAGGATAAATTAGATATCTTAGATTCAATTAGAAATAAATTTGGTGATGTTGCTATGGTTGGTGATGGAATTAATGATGCTCCAGCTTTAGCTCGTTCTAATATTGGTATTGCAATGGGTGCAGCAGGTTCTGATGTAGCTATTGAAACTGCAGATATTGCATTAATGCAAGATGATATTAGTAAGTTACCTTACTTGTTTAATTTAAGTAAAAAGACAATGAATATTATTAAACAAAACATTTCACTTGCTATAATTATAAAGGTTTTATTTGTTATTCTTGCAGTTATGGGATTAATTACTTTAATGGAATCTGTTGGTATAGGTGACTTGGGACTTACTATGTTAGTTATATTAAATTCATTTAGAATTGGATTTGTTAAAAATCCAATTTTCTAATTGATTTTTATAATTTTTTGGTTTAAATTCTAAATTTATGGGTGTTTTTTTTTATGAGTAATATTGCTGATGAGAGAAGAAGATTGCATGAATTAGATGCTCGTATTAAAAAAGAAAACAAATCTAAAGTTAAGAAAGTTAGAAACTTTTTCTTTGGATGTTGTAAAAATAATTCTGAAGAAGAATTGTAATTTGTATTGAGTTATTTAATTTGTGTTTATTTTTTCATTTTTTATTAATTTCTTATTTTTTCATATTTTTTCATTTTTTATTAATTTTTTTTATTAATTCCTTATTTTTTCTAATTTTTCATAT
>JAKSUF010000032.1 GCA_024409145.1 archaeon
GTTTTTCTAATATTATGTTTTTTATTAAGTTTATTTTTTTATTAAGTCTATTTTTTTATTAAGTTTATTTTTTATTACTTTTTATTTTTAGTTTTTAATAGGTTTTTAATAGTTTAGGACAACCTAAAATCATTTTTTTGGCTTTTTGATAAGTAAAAAGATTTATATTATTTAAATATTATATTATTAATTATGGTAATAGAAGCTAATGGAATTCATTTCTTAATTAATTATTTAATAACTATCATTGTTTCAATAGTCGTAGCTTTAGCTTTAAAACTTCCATTATTGCCAGAAAGACCAAAAAGGTTTTCTTGGACTAATAGTGCAGTTTATCCAACTCCAATTATAGCTTTAGGTTTACTTGCGATTATTTTTTCTTTAAAAATCTATTGGATTTATGATAGTTTAGTTTTAGCTATTATTATTGGAATTCTGTCTGCTTTATTTGTTAAATATTTATTCTATTATATATTTCCAAATCCTCCAAGTGTTGAAAATGGAGAAAATGATTATTTAAATAATGATAAGGGGGCTAATTAATGAATTTAATTATTAGCTTAATTTTAGCTACTTTTATTTCATTTTTAAATTTTGTTATTGTGGATACTTATCTTGGTCTTCCTGAAGAACCTGGTGTTAAAGGGGCTATGAATATTGGCCAATCCATTAAAAAAAGAGGTGGAGATTTATCAGGTGGATTTTTCCAAGGAAATATTTTATGTTCTCCAGATGCATCTGCAGGTACATTAATTGCAGCAATTGGGGTCTATGTTTTAGGTCTTGAAGGTGGTTTAATTGCTGCATTTTTAGTATTTATTGGAAATAGATTATGTGCAGATCCAGGTTATGCTGGAACTATTGGTGCTTTAACTATGACTGCATTAGTTATTATATTTTCATTTATTGGAATTAGTGCAGAAATGTTTATTGTGGGAATTATTATTGCTATTTTCTTAGTTCAAGGCGTACATCATCCAACAAGTACTAAAATTCTTGGAAAAATAGCTAAAGTTTTTGGTAGAGATACTCAGTTAGAATAAAGGGTAAATTTAATATAAATTTAGTCATAATCTAAGTTATAATTATTAAATAAAAGTTAAAGGTAAAAATATGTTAATTGAGATTATAGGTGTTATTATTGTTCTTATGGCAATCAGAGCATTAATAACTAAAAATAGGGCAGAAAAGTTATTATATATTAATGTAATTGATTTTGGTATTTCTGCAATTATTGCTTTATATATTAAAACACCTTTTGGTCTCATTCTTGCAGCTGCATTTTTCATTAGTTCAACAATTGGTTCAAATGCAATTGCTTATGTTTTAGACAAATTAAATAATGAAACTATTCTTGATAATGAAATTGAGAATGGTGATGCAATTCCTGAGGAAAATTAAATAAAATTAATATTCTTATTAATTAATCTTATTAATTTAATGTAAAAATAGCTGGTATGTGAGTATTGCTCTTTTATACTTAATATGTAAAAATAGCTGGTATGTGAGTATTGCTCTTTTATACTTAATATGTAAAAATAGATGATGTGGGAAATAGAACGTGATTTAAATGTTAGAATTTATTAATTTAACTACAATTTCAATAGCTTTGATGATTATTGGTGCTATTGGTGTAGTTCTTCTTAAAAAACCATTAGATAAAGTTATTTTACTATCAGTTTTAGAAGCAGGATTCTTTTTAGCTGTTGTTAACTTTAAATATTTGGATGTAGCTTTAATTATTGCAATTCTTGATCCATTATCTATTATTGTATTTTTACTTGCTTTAATGAAAATAGATAAAATACGTAAATCTAAAGCAATGGAGGTAGAATAATGTTTGACCTTTCTATTTGGTTCTATTTTGGTATGGTATTAACTATATTTGGAACAATAGCTACTGTTTGGGGTCCAGGAGTTAAAGATCCTGTTATCAGAACAATCAATACTGAAGTTGCAGGGATTGGTGTTTCTTTAATTTTACTTACTTATAATTATACATTAGCTGTTTTAACTGTTACTGCTACTACTGTAGTATGTACTTTAATTTTATTTAGAGCTATAACTCGTTTAGAAGAGATAGGGGCTGATGTTTAATGTTTAAAGTTAAATATATTATATTTAATTTAAGCTTTTGTGAGGTGGATATATGAAAATAGCTAAGATTTGGAATAAATTAGCAAAACCTAAGAATATTCCTAGATTATTTGCTGCAATTTTAGCTTTAGTCCTTCTTATAAGTATTATAATTCCAACTACTTTAGATGTAGATCAATTATATCCAAGAATGGAACCTCAAATTCAAATGGATAATCATGATTCTATTGCTCCTTATGATAGGGGAGGAGAAATTTTAAAAGAGAAGGGTATTACTAAAGCAGAATATCCTGAAAATTCTGCTTCAATTGGTTGGATTAATTCTTATATGTCTCCAATTTCTGATACTATCCGTTCATTATCTCCTTACTTTGGAACTTCTATATATTCATCTCCTGGTGGTTTAATTGATGAAATATTATATTACACTAGAGGTTTTGATACAATATTAGAATCTTCTATCTTGATGATGGCATTTATTATAGCTTCTTGGTTAATGATTAATTTTACTATGGATAGAAGAAATGAAAAAGAAGTTATTCAAGAAGATGTGAAAAAAGCTATTATTCGTTCTGATATTATTGCAAATGAAGTTGAAGAAAGCAATCGTAAAGCTAGATTAAGACAAAGAAGAAAGGAGGGTTAAAATGGTAGTTGATTTAGTTCCTCAGTTTGTCCCTAGTTTCTTCCAGTCACTTTACACTCCTGCATTATATGGTGGTTTGATTGTTGCTTTTATTTCATTAATTGGAATAGCTATGCAAAAAAAGGATATTCATATTCTTATATTGACTGATCTTGTAGGTTTGGCTATGCTTATTGTTGTTGCAGCTGTTGGTACAGATTTAGCTGAAGCATTAGTCCTTCCAGGTTTAGTTGTAGAATTAGCTGAAATAATGGCAATTTCAGAAATTCTTATTTCTAGAGAAATGAGGAAAATTGGTTCTGAAAAATCATTTGTTCCGAGTAGTTTCTCTTTAGATATGGAAATTTTATATACTGCTCCTAATTTCATAGCATTAATCTTAATAGCTTATGGTGCTTTTTTATCTGGTTTTACAGGTGGTGCTGTAGCTGGTGGGGGTATTATAATCTATGCATTATCTAGAACTGCAAGGGGATTACCTGTTGTTGTAGTTGATGGTATTTCTGGTATTTCTGGTATTGCTTGGTGTTTATGGATTATTGGATTTGTATTTTTCTTTGTTGCTCCACAATACTGGTTATTAAGTTTATTCTTAGCTGCTTTCGGATTATTCTTAAAAGTAGCTTCCAAAATGGGATTAATTGGTATATTAATGAGAGAAGAATTTGGTAGAAAATAAAATATAATTAGAAAATAAATTTTAAATTTAATTATAAAAAATTCTAAATTAGTTTAAGTTCATAACTTATATAGTAAGTTAAGTTTATAATTGATGTTGAATTAAGGTGTTAAAATGAGTCTTGAAACAATTGGTGGATCTTTACTTGGAACTATTCCTCTTGGAGATATTGTTCTTTATTTAAATCCCCTACATTTATTCTTGTTTGTAACTATATTATTATTCACTTTTTTAATAGCTATTAGTCGAACAGAAACTCAAGTAGAAGCTATGTTTGGATCTTTAGATGAAAATAAAGTTGCTGTTGGTAAAAAAGAATTTAAACATAGACGGTTTTTAGCTATTGTTTGTGGTATAGCTACTGCAGGTGCAATGATTACTGGAGATTTATTTAACTTCACATTATTTATGGCTTTAATTGGTATTGTTAATATTGGTATTGTATCTGCTGTAAAACAAATTGATGTTTTAGATTCTGCTTATCAATATGGTTTAATAGCTATGATGTGTGGTTTACCATTGTTTGGTGGAGCTGCTATGATTTTAGCATCAACTGGAACTTTAAGTTTATTTAATTTAGCAGCAACACCTACTGTTGCTCCTCTTACTATATTTGGAGCATTAGTTATGTTGATAGGTATTGCTGGTGAAAGTGGTATTGCACCATTTTTTGCTTCAAAAGCAGAAATGTTTAGAACCCCTGGTTCTCCATTTATATTGATTATACATTTAAGCTCTTTATTTATTATAGTGAGAGCTGTTGAAATTTTATTAATAATAATTCATGTTATTTAGAATTATGATATTGGGGTCATAAATTAATATTAAATTAAAATTACTATACTTATTAAATTATTTATAATTATTAATATTATTTAATTATAAATTTATTAAATATTAGAAAGTAAAGGTGTAAAAATGAATAAGATAAAAACAACTAGCTATGTGCTTTTGATTGTATCCGTTTTAGCTATTCTTTATGCATTAATATTTTGTCCTGCTGATTGGATAGTTTATGCAATAGCTATTGTTTGTATACCATTTTTTGTACTTTCATTTGGTTTACTTACTATGTCTAAACCTAAAAAAGATGAAGAGGAGGAAAGAAGAGAAGAACCATTTATTGGATATTAAGAATTTTACGAAATAATTTATTGATTATTTAATGATTTAATCACTAAATAATTTAATAAATATTAAAGTAAATTTTTATTAGTTTAAAAAAATCTTCGTGATATTATGTATTTAATGGCAGATATTTTAATAAATGTTATTTTAGCTTTTCTTACAGGTAGTTTATTATTAGGTTTCCATAGAAAAGTTATGGCAAGGATTCAACTTAGGCCTGGACCTCCTATTATTCAATATTTACTTCATTCATTGAAGTTTTTCTTTAAAGAAACTAGTTTTCCAAAAACAGCTTCAATGCCGTTTTATATTGGTATTGTAGTTATTTTAGCTGGAATTTGGGTTACTGGTATTATAGTGGGGCCTGTTACTAAAGGTTCACTAATGATTATCTTTGGTATCTATGCTATTCATAAGATTGTTGAACATAATTCTGGTTCTTCATCAGGATCCCCTTATGGAAAATTAAGTTGTGTAAGAGCTGTTTTTTCAGCAGCTGGTGAATTACCATTATTTGCTGGAATAGCTATTATTTACTTTGTCTGTGGAAGTATGAATATTTCTGATATTATTGCTTATCAATCTATTCATGGAGCTCTTATATTTAAAGCTCCCTTTGCAGCATTAATGTTTTTCACTTTAATACTAACAAAATCACCTTATTCTCCTTTTGCAATTACAAAAGGAAAAGACATTGTGTCTGGTTTTGAAACAGAACATTATGGTTTCCTTAGAGGATATATAATGTTTTCAGAATCCATAGCATGGTATGTTTTATTATGGTTATTCTTAACTATATTCTTCGGACCAATTGGAATTTTAGGATATGTTGTTGGTATGATTATTATAACTGCAATAACGGCATTTATTAATGCTACAACCCCAATGTTGAACCCAAATCATTCTGTAATGCTTCAATTTACTATTACTTTGGTTTGTTTAATTGGTTCCATAGTATTATTAGTATTATAATTTAAAATTTATTTATAAGAATTATTTATTCAGTTAAAGAAGGAATTAAAATGAAAAATGATAAAGGTATGATTGTACTTACATCTCTTGTAGCAGTGGGTATTTTTGTAATAGCAGGTATTACATCTTATTTCCATAGTATGTTAGCTTTACCTATAGCTATTATTGGATTAATTTTTATTCCTTTTATATTATTACAAAATAAAGTAAGATACTCAAATATATCTGTAAAATTAGAACATATAATGTTTTTTATTACTCTTGCAGTGATTATTATAGGATTTATATTAATTTATACTCCAGTATAATAATTATTTATACTCCTGTATAGTAATTATTTATACAAGCATAATAATTATTTATACTCCTGTATAGTAATTAAAAATAATTTATTTATAAAATAGAACTATAATTGGTGAAATCATGGAAATTTTTTATTTAATTTATGTTTTGGCATTCATTGTTGGTTCAATTGGAGGGCTTTTATTAAGTTATAAAAAGCATATGGAACCTTTTATTATATCTGAGATTGATGTTTTATACTTGGTTTTATCTATTATAGGTTGGATTTTATTTATAAATCATAGTTTATTTGCAGGATTAATTCCTGTATTTGTTCCAATTACCATAGGTTTATTATTAATTGGTCTAGTAATTGGTGCAAGACCAGGTTATGGTCGTAAAGAATCAATAATAGGTATTCTTATTGCAGGTATTATTTATCTATTAAAATTTTTATTATTCTAATATAGGTGATTGATTTGAATAGTGATGAAAAGTTAAAACTCTTGAAACAAAGAGTTCTTCATAGTTTTAAATGGGAAGAAATTATTAGTCATCCATTTGCAGAAGAATTTGGTGTTTCAGTTGAAGAATTTGAAGATATTCTTATGAATCATTTAGATATGAGTGAATTAGAAAATCTTTTATCTACATTAGAAACTGCTAATCATGATAAAATATTAAGACAATTGGATCTTGATTTAAGAATTTATTGGTTGGGAGATGTTTTAAAAATTATATCTCCTAAAGAGTATAATCCAATAAAAGAGAAATTAGCTGAAGACATTAAAAATGGTAGAGATTATGAAGAATGTCTTCAAGAAGGTAGGGATGAAATTATTTCTATCTTAAAGAATCATTAATTAAGATAAGGTAATTAAAATGCTCAAAACTCTTAAAGATATAGTTAGAAAAAGTTCTATCCATGTTTGTATTGTAAACTGTGGAGGATGTAATGGTTGTGATGTGGAGCTTGTAGCTTGTTTATCTCCAAGATATGATCTTGAACAATATGGTATTTATGTTCATAACAACCCTCGTGAAGCAGATGTTATTTTAGTAACTGGTGCGGTTACAGAACAATGGAGAGAGAACTTAAGAAGAATTTATGCAAAAGCTCCAGAACCGAAAGTTGTTGTAGCTGTTGGAAATTGTCCTCAGTCTGGTGATGTTTTTGCACAAGAAGGTGGAAGAGTACTTGCACCGGTTTCAGATTTCATTCCTGTGGATGCTGCCATTCCAGGTTGCCCTCCAAGACCCAGTGAAATTTTAGATGCTATTTTAGCTGTTGCTCCAGGAGCTATTGCTGCTAAGGGCCGTATTCAAGATAAATAATTATTTTAGTATTAGTAATTATTGTTACTAAATGTTGTGTTTATTATAATAAAATTTAAATTAAGTAAATATAGGAGTCAAAGATAATATGATTTTACCAATTGGACCAATTCATCCAGGACTTAAAGAACCTTTACGTCTTAAACTCAAAACTCAAGGAGAAAAGGTTATTAAAGCAGAGATTGATTATGGATATGTTCACAGAGGTATTGAAAAGATTATGGAAGGTAAAACATGGCAAAAATGTATTTACTTAGCTGAAAGAATCTGCGGTATATGTTCTTATGAACATACTCAAACTTTTTCAGAAACTATTGAAAAAATTTCTGGAGTTCAAGCACCTCCAAGAGCTCAATATTTGAGGGTAATTACCAATGAGTTAGATAGAATTCAAAGTCATTTACTTGCTAATTCAACATTTTATAAAACATTAGATCATGAAACTCTATTTATGCAAGTTTTAGATTTAAGGGAATATATAATGGATTCTATTGAACTTTTAACTGGAAACCGTGTTAATATGGGTTGGAATGTTATTGGTGGTGTTCGTATGGATGCTGAGGATAAACATTTAGATGCTATTCTTTCTAAAATATCTTATGTTGAAGATAATTTGGACAGGCATGTTGCTTTATTTGAAGATGCGCCTATTTTAGGTCTTAGGACTAAAGGTGTAGGTGTTATGACTCGTGAAGAAGCTATTAAAGGACATTCTGTAGGGCCTATTGCTAGAGCTTCTGGTTTAAAACATGATTATAGGCAAGAACATCATACTTATAAAGATTATTTTGATTTTAAACCTGTTTGGAGAAAAGAAGGAGATAATTATGCTCGTACTATGAATAGGTATAATGAAATTACTTCTTCTATTAATTTACTTAAAGATGCTATTGAAAATATTCCTAAAGGAGATATTCGCCGTCCTGTTGAAGTTAAATCTGGCTATGGTGAATGGAGAGGTGAAGCTCCTCGTGGGGAAGTTACTTATATGATTGAAACTAATGGGAATCTTATTAAACGTATTTCTATTAGAACTCCAAGTATTATGAATATTGATTCTTGTGCAAAGTATATGCTTAAGGATGTAGCTACTGTTGCAGATGCTGTTACTACTTATGCATCTGCTGACCCGTGTATTGCTTGTGCCGAAAGAGTTGCTATTACAGATATAAGTAATAATAAATTTATCACAAAAGATTTCTTTGAAATTTCTAAAGAGTATAATAATAAGTTTACTACAAATGATTTCTTTGAAATTTCTAAAGATTATAATAAAAAAGTAAACCTATCTAATAAATTTAATTACAATAATGATTTAGAGGTGAACTAAATGACCTCTTTTATAAATTATATTTATAATTTTGCTAGAGAAACTTGGTTAAGAGGTTTTGTAAACTCTAAATCTAAAGAAGATATTGCAGATATTCCAGATAGGTTTAGAGATTTTCCTAAAGTAGAAAAAGAATATTGTATTGCTTGTGGTTCATGTACTGCTTCTTGTCCTTCTCCTAATGCAATTAAATTAGTTCGTGATAGTGATAATGAAGAGTCTCAAGGTTTAACATTTCCTATAATTAACAAATCATCATGTATTAGATGTGGTTTCTGTGCTGAAGTTTGTCCTTCAGAACCTAAAACTCTTTATTGTGGTGAAAATCATTTTATTCAAGAAGATTTTAATATTATCCCATCTAAAAGAAAATATGTTATTGATGATTATTTATGTATTAAATGTCATAAATGTCAAGATGTTTGTGAAGTTGGAGCTATAGATCTTAAAAATAATCGTATGGTTGTTAATCAATCTAAATGTATTTCTTGTGGTAAATGTTTAAGTGTATGTCCTGTTAAAGGTGCAATGAAAGGTGTATTCATAGCTAATTTAGAAGAACAAAAGGAAATTATTCAACTTGTAGTTGATACTTTAGAAAGTTATATAGAATCTAAACAGGATGATTTAAAAGAAATTCATGATGATAAATTATTTTTATCTGAAATTGACTTTGAACCATTGTTTAAAGATTCTTTAAATATTATTAATGATGAAGAATTAGTTTATGAAGTCTTAGAAAAAGCTATTAATAGACTTAATATTCGTCTTGTTATTTGGGATAGTACATTATGTAATAAATGTCAATTATGTGTTGGTGAATGTCCAACAGGAGCTATTAGCTTTGATAATGAATATGATGAAATTGTTAGAAATAAAGATAAATGTTTAAGATGTAGTATTTGTTATCAAACTTGTCCTTTCTCAGCAATAAAATATTATTCTGCAAAATTTAATTTGGATAAAAAAGATTCTGGTGAAGAAGTTATTCATATAACTGTTAAAGAATCTCAATTAGCAAAAAGGAGGGCTTAAATATGGTTTCTACAGTGCCTAAACCATTAAGGGATGTTGAAATAGATTTTTACATTGATAATGATAGATGTGTAAATTGTAAAGATAAACCTTGTATTGAGTCATGTCCTATTAATTCTATTTATATTAATGATAATAATCTTGTTAAAATAGATGAAAACTGTTTTGGTTGTGTTCTTTGTAGAAATTCATGTCCTTATGATGCAATTGAAATAGATAGAAAATTATCTGAACCTATTCGTGAGAATGTTCCAAATATTAATAAAAAACTTTGTAGAGCATGTGGAGCATGTGTTAAAGCTTGTAAATCTGGAGCTATTCATTTAAAATCTACAGGTAGCGAAGAGATGCATAGTGAAATTGATGAAGACAAATGTATTCGTTGTGGTTATTGTTATAGAGTATGTCCTACTGATTCAATCAAATATGGTCATATTATTCCTAAAACAATTAAAGAAGGAAGGACTATTGTTATTAATGATGATGATTGTATTGGTTGTATGACTTGTCTTAGAGTTTGTCCATCAAAAGGAGCAATTGAAGTAGCTAAAACTAATAAATTACCGTATATTGATCCTTCTTACTGTGCAAGATGTGAGGAATGTTTAAAATCTTGTCCTACCTATGCAATAGATTATGCAACTAGAGAAGATGCTTATGAGAATTTTAATGAAATTAAAACTTTAGAAATAGCTCATGATATATTAGAAAAAGATATTAAACGATTATCTAAAGATGTTACTAAAATTGATATTATTTTAATTGAATTATTAGAAGAACTGAATAAAAGATATCAATTTGAAGATTATGATTTTAAAAATACAAAAAGTATTTTTG
>JAKSUF010000320.1 GCA_024409145.1 archaeon
TATTTATTTAATTTAACTTTGTTGTTAAATTTTTTATTTTACAATGATTTATTTTACTAAGAAGGTTTGTGAAAATGTCAAGTGTTAAAGATATTTTAATTGAAATGAAAGATATGTCGGAACTTATGGTTGATTTGGCATATTCTGCTGTTTTATTTAATAATAAAGAAGCTGCAGAAGAAGTTGTTACTCTTGAAAATAGAGTTAATACTATGAACTATGAAATTAAAAAACAATCTCTTTTAGCTGCTCGTTCTTTAGAAGATGCAGAACAATTAACTACTTTATTAGAGATTGCTGAAGCTGCTGAATCTATGGGAAATGCTGCTAAGGATTTAGCTGATTTAGCTTTAAAAGGATTTGAACCTCATCCAGTATTTAAAATGGTTATGGAAGAATCTGAAAAGAATATTATTCGTTTAACTGTTCGTGAAGGTTCTGAATTAGCTAATAATTCTTTAGGTGATTTATTATTACTTAATCGTACTGGTATGAGAATTATTTCTATTAGACGTGGTGATTCTTGGATTTATGGTCCTGATAAAGAAACTGTTATTCTTGTTGGGGATGTTTTAATAGCTAAAGGATCTGAAGCAGGTACTGAAATTCTTGAAAAGCTAGTTACTGGTGAAATAACTATGGATGATTTAGTCAATATGGAAGACTATATTGATGATGAAGATTAGTTTTTAAGATTATTGGATTTGATAGGTTATTTTTTATATAAATCTATTGGATTTAACAGATTAGTTTTTAAGACTATTTTGGACTTTAAAATTAATATTTTGATATTATTTAGATAATCATTAACTATTGATTAATCTAATAAATTTTGTATTTTAATATATTTATATTTTATTTTTAATGCTGGCTAGATATAATTTATTCTAGTAAAATAAGGGAGATGACTAATATGATAATGGGGTGTGAAAAGGATGAAAGTATGGAAATTGATTCGTCAATTAAGCAATCAGATTGTTATGTTAGTCATAAATATAATATTGTATACATTTAAAGGTATTCAATATTTATTTTCCTTACCTTCTTTAATATATAAACAAATTAAACTTATTTTAAAAGGTAGTAATGTTGTTATTAAAGAAAGCCTTACAGCTCTTTTAATTTGTGCTGTTGGTGATTTATTTGCAGGTATTATTCTTGGAAATATGACTTTCTTTTTAGAAACTTATCCTGGACTTATGGTTATTATTCCTGGTGCTATTGGGATGAGAGGGAATATTTTTGGATCTTTTGGTTCTAGATTAAGTACTCACCTTCATATTGGTACTTTATCTCCAAAATTTGAAAAGTCTGAAATCCTTACAGAAAATATTTTATCTTCAATCATTTTAACAATGTTTTTATCTATTATATTAGCAATTATAGCAAATATTGTTTGTTTCATTTTCAAGTTTAAATGTATTGATATTTTTGAAATGGTTTTAATATTATTTATTGCAGGATTAATTTCAACTGGAATAATGCTTCCAATTACTATGTTTATTTCTCTTAAAAGTTATGAAAATGGATGGGACCCAGATAATATTACAACTCCTTTAATTGCAGCATTTGGTGATTTTTTTACACTTCCATCAATTATTATATCTGTAATTTTAGTTTCATTCTTTACTAAGGTTTATCTTATTAAAATAGCTTTATTTATAGTTGTTATCTTAATAGGTGTAGCTGGTCTTGTATATGGATTTAAACATAAAGGAAATATTAAACAAATTGTCAAACAATCTACTCCTGTTTTGATTATATGTTCTGTTCTTGGAGCATTTGCAGGGGGCGTTTTAAATGATTCCTTAACTACTTTACTTAATAATCAAAGTTTACTTACATTAGTTCCTTTATTCTCAGGTGAAGGTGGTGGAATTGTAAGTATTTTAGGTGCTAGACTTTCATCTGGTCTCCATGCTGGGTTAATTGAACCAAGTTTAAGACCTAAAGAGCATACAATTGAAAACTTTACAATAATTATTGCATTAGCTATTATAATGTATCCAATAATTGCATTTATGGCTGAAAGTTCTACTATAGCATTTGGAGGTGTTGGTGTAGGATATTCTAATATTATTGCAATTAGTTTCATTTCAGGTCTTGCTTTGATTCTTATAATGATTTTCGTAGTATTTTATATATCTTCAATTTCTTATAAGAGGGGATTCGATCCAGATAATATTGTAATTCCATTATCTACAAGCTTAACCGACTCTATTTCAACTTTAATTTTAATTTCAGTTACATTGGTTATCTTAGGTGTTGTAGTTTAATGCATATTATTAAATTACTCCTTAACTCTTTTTTTAATATTTTTATTTATAATTAAATTTTATTGATATTTTGTTTTTTTATAGTGTTTTTAGTTGTTTTTGTTTTTTAGTTGTTG
>JAKSUF010000321.1 GCA_024409145.1 archaeon
GTTGTTTTTTTATTGTTTTTTTGTTTTTTTATATTTTTTTTTGTTGTTTTTTTTTTCTATTTTTATTTTGTTTTTAGTGATATTTGAACATCTTGATTTTTATAATAATCATATTTTAGAGTATTTTCATTTATTATTCCATTTTCAGTTAAATTATTCGGTATAGCTACTAAACAAGAATTAAATTCATTTGCATTTGTTTTGGGTATTTTAAAATGTATTGAATAAATAGTTTCATAAGTATTTTTTAAATCTTCCTCAAATAATGGATTTAAGTCTATAATTTCTTTATTTAACTTTTCACTTCTATCTGTTGTTTTATTTAAATTTTCAATTAACCAATAACAATTAAAATTATTTATGCTATCACTAGATATTAGATAGTAATTATAATCTTCAAGTGAATTTTTATAAATTCTGAAATTTTTACATAACCAAATTGACTTTTGATTATTTGAATGATTTCCAATTCCTACTATGTTATCATGGTTACAAAAATTATCTCTTGTATAATTTCTACCTTGAAGTTCTAAGTCATTAAAATCATAAATAACTAAGTTTCTAAGAAAATTACATTTCACTAATCTTTCTACATTAACAACATTTGAATCTTCATTATCTAAATTATCTCCACAGATTATAGGTTGAATTTTGCTATTTACTGGATAAATAGCTATTGAACTTTTTAAACTATTGTTAAATAGATTTTCATCTATAAGTTTTTTATAAAATGTTTGTATTTTTATTATTTTTTCATAGGATATTGTATTAATTGTTATTTTATATGGGGAGTTACTTTCATCTTCAAATTGGCCATTTTTAATATTTTTATTTTTAATTGCTAATCCTGGAATTATATCATTATTTACAATTCCATTATTTAATTCAACATTGTTTTCCCAATCTTCAGGATTTCCTGGGTTTTTTATTAAATAATCCATCGCTTCAATACTTTGTTCTTCTAGATTAGTAAGTGCAACTTTATCAATTAATTTTTCATGGCTTTTTTCTGTTATGTTAGCTATTGTTCCAATGATGAAGATTAGTAGTATAATTCCTATTAATAAATCAGTTGAGAATATTTGTCCTTTATTATCTTTTTTTAAGGAATTTCTTTTTTTTAAGGAAGGTTTTGCTTCTTTTTTTAGTTTAAGCTTTCTTTTTCTTAAAAAATGTTTTTCTTTTTCTTTTCTAATATTAATTTTTTTTAAGGAAGGTTCTGCTTCTTTTTTTAAATTTATTTTTTCTAAATTGTCCAATTTTTTATCTCCTAAGTATTCATTCCATATTTTACTCTGTGACCATTTTTATCTAAAAATAATATTTCATTAAGGCCATTATAACTATAATAAATACATTCTATTCCGGGATATGTATTCTCTCCAAATATAACATGATCTGAACCACAAGCTGCAGTTAAATTAGTTTTATTTGTTGATTGGGGATTTATGAATGTTTCAAAACCATAATGGTTGCATCCACTTTTACCTTCTAATCTACATATATAACATGCACCATCTGCACTTTCATGAAAATAACCTGTGTCTCTACAAATTTTCATTGTATTAGCATCTCCATGGTGTTTATATGGGTCATATGGACATTTTTTTATTATAAGTGGAGTTGTTGAATTTATATATGCTGAGGAATTCTCTATTTCTTTATCTTCTAGATATTTTGCTAAAGATTCCCCATAAAATATTGTTGTATTATTATATGAAAAACTCCAATCATTACCACATTTTAAAAATGGGATGGGATCTTTTAATCCTTCTATGTTTATATCATTTTCTTCAATATTTTCATAAAATTTTTCTTCTTTTATATTAGAAGATTCTCTGTTATTGTCTTTTCCATTTTTTACAATTGAAACATATGTTTTAAGTCTAATATCAAAGGGGTCACTTGTATTCTCAATTGAAGTTAAACTGGAATTTATTTGGATATTATAATTTTTTAAGTATTCTATGTTTAATTGCTTTAATTTTTCATTACTTAATTTTTTTATTTCAACTTTCGAGTCAAATAATGGTGTTTTTTTAGTAATTACTTCTTCAGATAATTCTTTAATTGCTTCCTTTTCAACAATAGGTATATTTCTCTTATAATCTTGGATTATATATTCGAATTGGTCATTTTCTATTGAATTTATATTTTCTTTTTCGTTTTCAATTGTGAAATTTAATATGAAAACTGATAAAATAAGAAATGAAATTAAAAGGATTGCTGTAATTCCTATGAAAATATTTCCATTATTATTTCTTTGAAATTTTTTTATTTTCTTTATTTTTATCTTATAGTATTTTTTAAGCTTCATTATCTCATTATTTGAATAAAAACTATTTAAAACTAACTATTTGTTCATTTAAATTATT
>JAKSUF010000322.1 GCA_024409145.1 archaeon
AGTAATTTTTTAAGTTTGGTAGTTATTTTTATTTTTTAAATTTTATATTTAATATAATAATTTAATATTATATTAAATACTTTTTTTATTAGATGTTAATTAATTAAATAATCATACTTAATTGTATTCTATGTCTTTCAATATCTACATCTAAAACTTTAACTTCTACAATATCTCCAACAGATACAATGTCAAGTGGGTGCTTTACAAATTTATTCTCTACTAATTGTGAGATATGTACAAGGCCGTCTTGGTGAACTCCTATATCTACAAATGCTCCGAAATCCACTACATTTCTAACAGTACCACTCATAATCATACCTTCTTCGAGATCTTCCATACTAAGAACATCTTTTCTGAGTATTGGTTGTGGCATTTCATCTCTTGGGTCACGGCCAGGTTTTTTAAGTTCATTTACAATATCTCTAAGAGTTATTTCACCAATATCTAAATCTATAGCTAATTTTTCATATTGTGTATCATTTAAATCTAAATCAGATTCTTTTATTTTTTTATTAGCTAAATCTTCAAGTGAATAACCTAATGATTTAAGTAATTTTTCAGTTGCTTTATAAGATTCTGGGTGAACTGTTGTATTATCTAAAGGGTTTTTATTATTTTTAACTTTCATAAACCCTGCACATTGTTCATATGCTTTTGGTCCAAGTTTACTTACTTTTAATAATTCCTTACGTGATGAGAATTTACCATTTTCTTCACGATAATTAACAATATTTTTAGCTACTGCTTTGCTTATTCCAGATACATGTTCCATTAAGGATACAGATGCAGTATTTAAATCTACTCCAACATTGTTTACAGATTTTTCTACAACTTTGTCAAGAGATTCTCCAAGTTTTTTCTGATTCATATCATGTTGGTACTGGCCCACTCCAATAGATTTTGGGTCGATTTTTACAAGTTCTGCAAGTGGGTCTTGTAATCTTCTTGCAATTGAGATAGCACTTCTTTCCCCTACATTATAGTCTGGGAATTCTTCTGTTGCTAATTTACTTGCAGAGTATACACTTGCACCCGCTTCATTTACAATTACATATTGAGTATCTAAATCTTTTATTATGTCTGCTACGATTTCTTCAGATTCTCTTGAAGCAGTTCCATTTCCAATAGCTATTAAGTCAATATCATATTTAAATATTAAATCTCTTACTGTAGATCTAGTTTCTGCTACTTTGTTTTGTGGTTCTGTTGGGAATACAAGACCTGTTTCTAAAACTTTTCCTGTTCCATCAACTACTGCTAATTTACAACCAGTTCTAAATGCAGGGTCCCATCCTAAAACTACTTTGTCTACAATTGGAGCTTGCATTAATAATTGTTCTAAGTTTTTAGAGAATACTTTTATGGATTTATCTTCTGCATTTTCAGTTAACTGATTTCTAAGTTCTCTTTCAATAGCTGGTCCAATTAAACGTTTGTAAGAGTCTTCGATTGTATCTACAAGAATATCTTCAGTGTACTTATTATATTGTGGTTGTGTTGGTTTTCCTTTATTTATAAGTACATGTCTTTTTAAGTAACTTAAAATTTCTTCTTCAGGAGCTACTACTTTGATTCTAAGGATTTTCTCTTTTTCTCCACGGTTAATAGCTAATATTCTATGGCTTGCTATGTTTGATATATTTTCTGTATAATCTGAATACATATCATAAACAGAGCTTTCATCTTCACTTTTTGATTTAGAATTTATTTGACCATCTTCATAACTTACTTCTCTAATAAGTGATCTAAATTGTGCATTATCTGATATTATTTCAGCGATTATATCTTTTGCACCATTAATAGCTTCTTCAATATTATGTACAGATTTAGAATCATCTTCCTCATCAATTTTTATATATTCTTCAGCTATTTCTTCAATTGGTCTTTCGACTTCTTGATTTAATATTATTTCTGCTAATCCATCAAGTCCTTTTTCTTTAGCTATTGTAGCACGTGTTCTACGTTTTTGTTTATATGGTCTGTATAAATCCTCAACTTCAACTAATGTTGTTGCATTTTTTATCTGTTCTTTAAGTTCTTTTGTTAATTTTCCTTGTTCTTCAATATTCTTAAGAACAGTTTCTTTTTTCTCTTCAAGATTTCTAATATATTTTAATCTGGTATCAAATTTACGAAGTATCTCATCATCTAAAGATCCTGTAAGTTCTTTTCTATATCTTGCAATGAATGGAATTGTATTTCCTTCGTCGATTAATTTTATAACATTTTGGCTTTGTATAAGTTTTATATTAAGTTCTTTAGATAATATTTCAGCAATCATTATTTTGCTCCATGAGTCTATTAAATTTATAATTTCACATTTTATAATATATGTTTTATTGTTCTATAGGTTAATAGAATATAA
>JAKSUF010000323.1 GCA_024409145.1 archaeon
TTGTTGTGTATTTTGTTTGTGATGTGGTATTATGTCTGAAGAAGATTTAAGGATGATTGAAGAACATAATCAAAAATCAGTTGAGGAATTAGTTGAGAATTTTTCAGAAGTTCATGTTTATTTTATTAATGGAAAATCTGTATCATTATCTAAAGAAAGTAAATTTATATTTGAAGAAGGTAAGTTTAAAGTATTTGATAAAGATATTGAAGTAGATATTATGGATATTGATTTGATTGAATTTTCTGATTGATTTTAATAATATTGCTTCTTTTTAGATTCTGTTCAAACTATTTTTTTAATATTTTTTATTTATATTTTTTTAAACCGAAAGTTATTTATATTGTTGTAAACTTATTTTATTCTATATGGACAATTTAATATAGTTTTTAGATTATTTTAATATTTACAAACAGTTTTATTATGGGTTTTTTAAACCTTAGTATAACTTTATTATTGGTTTTAATTTTTTAGAATGTTGTTATCCATATCAATGATATAAGTTATATAAATTATATTTTTATATGTTGTTCAATTATATTTACAAAAATTATATATTTAGGCGATATTATGGCAAATATTAATCAACCAATGTTTATCTTACGTGATGATACTGATAGATTCCAAGGAAGAACTGCTTTAAGAATGAATATTATGGCAAGTCAAATTTTAGCTGGAATTGTAAGAACTACTTTAGGTCCAAAAGGAATGGACAAAATGTTAGTAGATAAAATGGGGGATGTTGTTGTTACTAATGATGGGGTAACAATTTTACAAGAAATGGATATTGCACATCCTGCTGCTAAAATGCTTGTTGAAGTAGCTAAAAAGCAAGAAAATATTGTTGGGGATGGAACTACTTCTGCAGTTATTGTTGCAGGGGAATTATTAAAACAAGCTCAAAAATTGATTGAAGATGGGAATCCAGTTCCAACTATTATTTTAGGTTACAGATTAGCTGTAGCTAAAGTTTTAGAAATTATGGAGAATATCTCTATTGATGCAAGAGATGAAGAAACTTTACTTAATATTGCAAGAACTGCAATGACTGGTAAAGGTTCTGATTTCGCTAAAGATGAATTAGCAGATTTACTTATTAAAGCTGTTTTAAAAGTTGAAGAAGGGGAAGAAATTGATAAAAAACTTATCAAGATTCATAGAATTAATGGTGGTTCTATAGAAGAATCTGAAATTGTTGATGGTATTTTTATTGATCAAGGAAGAACCTTAAAAACAATGCCTAAAGAAATGAAAGACTGTAAAATTGCCTTAATGAAATATCCTTTAGAACTTAAAGATGTTGATGCAAAAGTGGATTTAACTGATCCTCTTCAAATGCAAGTGTTCTTAGATAATGAAGCTGAAATGCTTAAAGAAGTTGCAGATAAAATTATTAATTCTGGTGCTAATGTATTATTCTGTCAAAAAGGTATTGATGATGTTGTTCAACAATACTTATCTAAAGCTGGAATTATGGCTTTCAAAAGAGTTAAAAAATCTGATGTTAACAGAATTATGAAAGCTACTGGTGCTACTTTAGTAACTAATATTGAAGATTTAACTCCTGAAACTTTAGGAAAAGCAGGATATATTCATGAAGAAAAAGTATTTGATCAAATTTTAACTTTCATTGAAGATTGTGAAGATCCTAAAGCAAGTTCTATTTTAGTTCGTGGAAGTACTAGACATATATCTTCTGAAATTGTTAGAGCAATGGAAGATGCATTAGGTGTAGTTGCAGCTACTGTTGAAGATGGTAAAGTTGTTGTTGGTGGTGGAGCTTTCGAAATCGAAGCTGCTAGACAATTAAGATCTTATGCTAATACTGTTAGTGGAAGAGCACAATTAGCTATTCTTGCTTTTGCTGATGCTTTAGAAATTATTCCTAGAACTTTAGCAGAAAATGGTGGTTTAGATACTATTGACTTAATCGTTGAATTAAGAGCTGCTCATGAAGATAGTATTAATATGGGATTAAATGTATTTGAAGGTAAAGTCGTTGATATGATGGAAGCTGGTGTTGTAGAACCTCAAAGAGTTAAAAAACAAGCTATTCGTTCTGCTACTGAAGCATGTGAAATGATTTTACGTATTGATGATTTAGTCGCAGCTGCTGGTGCACTTCAAAAAGTAGATGAAGATGAAAACTTAGATAATAGTGGAATGCCTCCTATGGGTGGAATGCCTGGTATGGGTGGTATGGGTGGCATGGGCGGTATGCCTCCAATGATGTAGAATAATTTAATTATTTTACTTTTTCATTATCTTTTAATTTTCATTATCTTTTAATTTTTATTATTTTTTAATTATCGAGAATTTTATTATTCTTGTTTTTATTCTTTGTTTTAC
>JAKSUF010000324.1 GCA_024409145.1 archaeon
TTAATAATAAAATAAATAAAAAATAAAATTAAATAAATTAAAAATAAAAAAAGTTAAAATAAGATTATAATTAATTATTATAATCTAATTCTGAGAGCCTTTTAACTCTTTTAAGCATATCTGGATGAGTAGATAAAAGTTCCATAATTTTAGCTTGAGAACTAATATTAACTTTAGAATCACGTAAGGATTTAAGTTCTTCTTCACTAATATTACCATCATTATTTAAATCTAATTGTGAAAGACTATTGATTTCTCTTTTAGCACTACTTACATCTGTTAAGAAAAATGCTTTAGTACCCTCAACATCTTTAATTTCACTATCTGGACAAGTAGCTGCACCATAAACTAACTTATAAAGTGCTGATGCTAAGTCTTCAGGACGACAACCTAAACTTACACTACCTTCATCAGCATAATATTCTCTTACTCTTGAGAGGAATAATACAAGAAGTTGTCCTATAAAGTAAGCAACTAAAGCAAGAGCACCAATAATAATTCCTCCACCTCTATCCTCACTAGATCCAGAGAATATAAATGAAAATCCTACATAGTAACAGATTAATGGAATTGCACTAACTATTGTTGTAATTGCCATATCATTATGTTTGATATGTGAAATTTCATGACCTAAAACTGCTTTAAGTTCATCTCTATTTAAAGTTCTAAGGATACCTTGAGTTACACAAACATGACCACTACGTTTAGTTCTACCATAAGCAAATGCATTAGGTACTGAAGTTGGAGAAATACCCACTTTTGGTTTAGGAATATTAGCAGCAATAGCTAATTCTTCAACAATTTTATGAATATGCGGTGCTTCTGCTTCTGAAAGATATTCAACACCCATAGATTTTTCTACAATAGTTGGACCTGCTAAATATTGTAAGAAAAGAACAACAAGTCCCATTATAAAGTATAATCCATAAAATCCTCTTAAACCTAAAAAATGACCTGCAACCATCATTATAAGATAAACAAGGCCAAACATAACTACCATTATAAACCAAGATCTTAGTTTAAGTTTCCATAATCCTTTCATAATAATCACCTTAATTTTATATTAAATAAAATATAATCAATTATTTTTCATTATTCTCGTGATTCATCTTTATTAATAAGATTTTTATTTATTTTCATTTTCCTGATTCATTTTTTCAATTTTATCATTTAATTTATCTATTTTAATATTTAAATTTTTAATTTCTTCTTTTAGAGATGCATTATCTTCTTTTATAATAACTCTATTTGAATAAGCTGCAGAAATTGACCCTGCTAATATACTTAAAGTTAAGAAACCAACTATTACAAGAACCATTGAAATAATTTTATTCATAGGTGAATGAGGTACAATATCACCATAACCTACAGTAGTTATGGTAACAATAACAAACCAAAAACTATCTACAAGAGATAACTCATTTTCAAATAAATATATAAATAATGAAGAGAATATTATGACAACAATCAAGAATAATAATATCTTATCTAAATAATTTGATTTGATAAATCTCCAAGAATTTACAATATCTTTCCTAAGGAGCAATGTAACTTTTAAAATACGAACTAATCTAATTAATTGAATAAATCTTAAAATTCCAAAGCTCATAAATAGCAAATCAAATGGGATTGCAGCAATTAAATCTAAGAAATTTTTCTTAAAAAATATTTTCTTATCCTGAGATTTATTTATATTATATAAAAACTCAGATATTAACATAATACATACAATTAAATCAAAAAATACTATATACCCTATTAATTTATCTGAAAAATTATAAAGAGAAGATAATAACAATAATCCACAATCAAAGAAGACAAGGACTAGCATTAATTTATCAAAACTATCTTTAAGATTACTCATTATACCACATATAATATAATTATTAATTTTAATTATTAACTTATATATCAATTAGAATATTTCTTAATTATTAATTTAACTCTATTATTAACTTTAATTATTAATTATTAACTTTAAAATAAATTAATTAAATTATTTTAGTCTAAAAGTTAAATAAAGAAGTTTGTCCTTTTTCTCTAATTCCAGAATCTTTTTCTTTTTTGGTTCTCTTTTTAGTCTTAGATTCTTTAGTATTAGGTTCATTAGTATTAGATCTAGATTCTTTTGTATTTTTAGTTATTTCATTTTTAGATTTATTATCTATCATATCTTCATCCATAATTTCAGAAGATACTTGTTCTAAATCTTTATTTAAATCAATAGATTCATTAGAATTATTAATAGAATTATTAATCTTCTTATTATCTCCTAACTTTTTATTATTTAGTCTTTATTTTAAATTAAAACTAATGTTATAATAAAAGTAGATAAGG
>JAKSUF010000325.1 GCA_024409145.1 archaeon
CCCAAACCCCAAACCCCAAACCCCAAACCCCAAACCCCTATTAAAAAAACTGGATTTGGACAAAATGCAAATATTATTAAATAATCAAAATCGAAAAAATTTAATAAAATAATAGAGTTAAATGTAATAAAATAACTCAAGTATAGTAATCAATTAAGATTATGAAAATGAGTTTAATGAGAGTATTTCTAATCCGGAGGGATATTGGAGAAAATGGATTGATACCATTGACTGGATTAAGAAACCAAATACTATTTTAGATGAGACAGACACCTTCCATACAAGATGGTTCCCTGATGGAACATTGAACATGTCTTACAACTGTGTTGATAGACATGCTAAAAGTAATCCTGATAAAGTGGCCATCATTTTTGAAGGCCCCATTGCTAAGGAGGTTAAAACAGTCACATACAAATAATTGAAAAATGAAGTAGAAAAAATGGCTTACATACTGAAAAATAAATTCTAATTAAAAAAAGGTGACATCGCTATTATATATATGCCTATGATCCCTGAAAGTATAGTATATATGTTATCCTGTGCAAGAATTGGAGTAGTACACAACATTATCTTCGGTGGATTTTCTGTAAAAGAAGTAGTTAGAAGATGTTTGGATTGTAAACCCAAAATATTCTTAAGTGCTTCTTGTGGATTAGAACCCCATAAAACTGTTGATTTCCCTATATATCTTAGATAAGTCAAAGAAGAATTATAATCTGATATTCCTATCATTTACTTTAATAGAAAATAAAAGGAGATAGATAAATTATTGCCTAATGAATATATTTATTAAGATATTATGTAAAATGCATAGGCTGAAACATATGTTGAGTAAAAAAGTGAAGACATTTTATATATTTTATATACAAGTGGTACTTCAGGAAAGCCAAAAGGTATAATGAGAGATACAGGTGGATATGCAGTAGGATTGATGCACTCTATGAAAAATGTATTCGATTTCCAAGGTGGCAATATTTTTGTTACTAGTGATATTGGCTGGGTTGTCGGACATTCTTATATGGTTTATGGTCCATTATTAGTAGGTGGTACAACTATACTTTATGAAGGTAAGCCAACAGTAACTCCAGATCCTTTATAATATTTCCGTATATTAGAAAAGTATAATGTAGATATATTTTACAGTTCTCCAAGTGCAATGAGATTATTAAATTCATGTTAGCCAACATATTCATTCTAAAACATTGAATTACCAAATCTTAATTGTATAGGATTAGTAGGAGAAAGAACAGATATTCTATCATTTTAATTTGTCTCATAATTAATTTAAACCAATTAAGAAAATATTGAAAAATAAATTAAAAACAAAGAAAATGATGATAATAATAAAGCAGAAAATAAAGAAGAAGAAAAAAATAAAAATGAAAAAATAGAAAATCCAAAATGTCTTTTCAATGATACTTACTGGATGACTGAGAGTGGAACTATCATGAGCAGTAACTTTGTCAAAAAGAGTTTATAATTAAGATATAAAAAGAAAAGCTGTATTAAAAATTGCCCTGGTTATAATATTAAAATATTGGATGAAGATAAAAATGAAATCAAAGAAAAATTGAAGGTTGGCTATGTTACTATATAAAAGCCAACACCTCCTGGTTTTATGATTACTTACTTAAATTAAGAAGAATAATATAAATAAAGACACATTGGTGATAAATAATAATACTTTTCAACAGGTGATAGTGGTTATATAGATGAGGATGGATTTTTAAGAATTAGTAACAGAGTTGACGAAGATATTAAAGTATTCGGCCATAGATTAAGCACTGCATAATTAGAAGAAACAATATTATAAGTTAAAGGAATAGTAGATGCAGCAGTAATAGGAATAAAAGATGAAAGAAAGGGAACAGCACCATTGGCTATTGTAAAACTATAAGATGGTTATGAGGTAGATAAAGATGTATTATTAAAATAGATAGTGTCTTAAATAAGGTTGAATATAGGTCCAATTGCCTCAATTTCAAATTTGTTAATAGTTAATTTAATACCAAAAAATAAGTCAGGGAAGATATTAAGGAGCTTAATGAGATAAATAGTAGACCATGAAAATTACTAAATAAACAATGATGTTGAAAATGTTGACTCAATCTAAGATTTCATATTTAAGGCTAATTCATTATTCAAAACTAGAAAAATTTCCATTACTTATGATGCTGATAATGATAAAGTAGTAAATAAAATACACAATTAATATTGATTACCCTCTAATTTAATTATCCTGTTTTAAGATTTAGTAAACACTTTATTACAAAAATGGTTTTATAAATTTATGGGGTTTGGGGTTTGGGGTTTGGGGTTTGGGGTTTGGGG
>JAKSUF010000326.1 GCA_024409145.1 archaeon
CATTTAAAGAATATAAACCTTACTAAAAACACTTTTTAATCATTTAAAGATTCATTCATAATTTCTTTAAATTCATCTAAAGAAACAGGTTCTTCCTTTTCAATTACAACTTCTTTTGGATTTTTTAAAGCTTCACTGACATAATCTAAAATTTGGAATTCTTTTTCCATTTGGTGGAACCCTTCTCTTGGACCATACCTATGACCCCTACATCTTCTAGGATCACCTGGAGCAAAACCTCTTTCTTTTGTAAAAATTCCATAAGGATCTAATTTACGAAGTTCTTCAACAGCTTCTTTAACATATTTATCTTTACCACTAATCATAGCACCATAACAAGTCCATTTGATTGTAAGAGGTAAATTTAAAAGATGTAAATGATTTACAACTTCACTTTCACTAACATTAGCCTTAGAACTTAAAATAATCATTCTTGTTGAAACTTCAGGATCCATATCCTCAGACCCTAAATTTGGAGTAATACATAAATTTGCAGGCATAAATATCATCTCTTAATTAATCATCAGAAACCTCATAAATATAAAGTTTAGAACCATCTTTAAGTTTATCTAAAGATTCAATATTTTCAACAACTTCCCCTACAATATTAGTAGATTGGAAAGGTTCACCAGTAGGTCCAAACTCGTTGTTATCTACAGTACGAATACCAACATAACCTACTCCTTTCTTAGACATATTTGTAATTCCAATTTCACCAGATTTTATAACCTCATCAGGAGTATTCTCAGGAACTAAACCTTTAGATTCTTTAGAATCACCTTCAAACATGAAAAGATTCATATCTGGAACTGCGAAATATACTTTTAAAAATCCAACAGGTTTTTCAACTAAACCAGTTAATTTTTCGAAATACCATTTAGATTTTGGTGCATCTTTACTTAATTTAACTTTAATTAAATCTTCATCAGATAAACCAAAAGTGGTAACTTTTTTATTTTTTAATATATCAATAGTAAATTCAGGTTCTTGAGATACAATTATAGCATTATCATCAAGAAGGCCGGATCTTTCATGAACAATACCTAAAGAATTAAGAATTTCTTCTGCTTCTTTCTGAGTCTTCATCATAAGCATTACTCTTTCAGGATCACTTTTAACAGTTATAAACTCCCCTTTTTTAGCTATATCAAATAATTCCATACCTTTTTTTATAGTAGCTATTTTAGTGTGAGTATCTGCTTTAACACGGTCCTCTCTATAAATATAAACCTTACCTTTACCTTTACCATCATTTCTTAAAGTAACAGTTCCTCTTTTACGCTCAGAAATTTCTTCAGCATCTTTAGTTAAACCAACTAATTCATAGAAACCTACAAAAGAGTTAGATTCAAAATTAACTTCAATTTTATTATCTTTTATTAAAGAAAACAAATGTTCAACAGAAGCTGGAGAATTTACATTAGGTTCAAAAAGAGCATAAGTAAATAATTCATTACCTTCTTCTAATACAACACTTAAATCAGAACTTCCAGTACTATTTTTAACAGTACTACGCTCAATGACAGGCTCAATAGAGATAATTTCATCTGAAGAACTTAAAGAAAATAAAGTCTTCTTACCACCAATAATTCTTGCAAAAACCCCATTACCATTTCCTTTTGGAACACCATAAACATTAGAATGAGAATCCTTAATAAAAATTATATGAGTAGATTCATTAGAAAATCCTGACAAACTAATAAGAACATCATTATCAAAATAACTAAATTCCTCATGACTTGGTTCAAAATCAGAAATCATAGGACCTATAGCCAATTCATTTGAAGACTCCCAACGAACTTTATTAGAAACAAACTTAGAGAAATTCTTCTTCCAAAAATCAGTTAAAATTTTAGAGTTATCTGAATCATCTAATTCAATTAATATACTACCTTTAGGAGTCTTAATTTTATATTTAGATACATTATTTTGAATCTCATCTTCACCACGAATAAGACAAACAAGACTTCCTTCGCAATATGGTGCATTAGAAATTTCAATAGCATCTTGAATTGTAGAACCTTCAGGAATATCTAAATTTTCACCATTAATTTTAATTAGCATACACTTGCCTCGCTAAACAATTATTACAACTAATTGTAAAAATTAAACTAATATAAATAATTTATAATAATAGTATTTTTGTTAGTAATAATATAAAATATTTATTATAACATAGTTATATAAGAGAGTTTATAAAATAATCAAAGAAAAACATGAGAAAACAACAATATACAATAAGAATAAAATAAAAAAAAAAAAAAAAAAAAAAAAAAAAAACTATAAAAAAATAAAAAAAAACTAAGAAAAAAGAAAAAGAAAAAAACTA
>JAKSUF010000327.1 GCA_024409145.1 archaeon
GATATTTAAAAATTTATTACATGACACAAGTCGATGAAAATCCACCTACATTTGCTTTATTTGTAAATGATTCTAAGTTAATGCATTTTAGTTATTTGAGATATCTTGAAAATAAACTTAGAGAAAATTTTGATTTCTCTGGTACACCTATAAAATTATTTACTAGAGCAAAAGGAGACAAAGAATAATGTTTAATACAAGCGTTATTTATTTATGCATTATGCTTCTTATAATTGGTTACTTATGTGGTAACTTACATGGAGCATTTATTATAGGAAAATTATTTAAGAAACAAGACATAAGAGATTTTGGTAGTGGTAATAGTGGATCAACAAATGCTCTTAGAGTGTTTGGATTCCGTCTTGCACTTCCTGCTTTTATAATAGATTTTGTTAAAGGATTTTTACCTGTATTTTTCGTTTGCACAATTAGTGATTTTTTATTAAAACTAATTGGTTGTTCAATGATTTATACAGGAGCAACAATTGCAATGTTAAAAACAATGATTGCATTTGGAATTATTCTTGGACACAATTACCCATTCGTTTTAAAATTTAAAGGAGGAAAAGGTATCGCATCTAGTGTTGGTATCTTAATGGGAATCAACTGGCTTGTTGGATTTATTTTTGGAAGTTTAATTTTAATTATTTCTTTCGCAACAAAATATGTATCACTTGGTAGTTGTATTAGTTCATTATTACTTCCTTTCATTATGTATTTTATTACATGGGATAAAAATTATATTATACTTTCTGTATTCCTTGCAGTATTTGCACTTTATAGACATAAATCAAATATTGTTAGATTAAAAAATGGAACAGAAAATAAATTTGGAAAAAAGAAATAGAGGTACAGATTATGAAAAAAAATATTGGAGTTATCGGAGCTGGTTCTTGGGGTTGCGCTCTTGCAATTCATCTTGCTAAATTAGGACATGATGTTACACTTTGGGCATTCTTAGAAGAAGAAGTTAAATCTATGAATGAAACAAGAAAGCATATTAACTTACCTGAAGCTACAATTCCTGATTCAATTGTTATTACAAATGATGTTGAAGAAACTTGTAAGGATAAAGATATTATATTAGTTGTAGTACCTTCAAACTTTATGAGACAAAATATAGAAATGATAAAACCTTATGTTAAAGATAATCAAATTATTATGAATGCATCTAAGGGTATCGAAGAAGGAACACTTTGTACAATGACTGACATCATTAAAGATGTATTACCTAATAATGTTTGTGCAACATTATCAGGACCAAGTCATGCTGAAGAAGTTTCTAGAAATATAATGACTACAATTACTATTGCAACAGCTGATGAACAAGTTGCTAAGATGTTACAAGAAACATTTAGTTCAGAAACATTTAGAGTTTATATTAATCCAGATTTAACTGGTGTTGAACTTGGTGGTTCACTAAAAAATATTATAGCACTTGCTGCTGGTATTGCTGATGGAATGGGACAAGGTGATAATGCTAAAGCTGCATTAATTACAAGAGGACTTGTTGAAATAGCACGTATTGGTGTTGC
Source organism: archaeon (assembly GCA_024409145.1). GTDB lineage: Archaea > Methanobacteriota > Methanobacteria > Methanobacteriales > Methanobacteriaceae > Methanobrevibacter. Next base: position 1,536 of record JAKSUF010000327.1, read on the forward strand.
TATGGGATCAGATCTTAGAACATTCTACGGACTATCTGGTCTTGGAGATTTAATTGTAACATGCAACAGTATGCATAGTAGAAATAGAAGATGTGGAATTTTACTTGGACAAGGTAAAACTTTAGCAGAAGCTATGGATGAAGTTAAGATGGTTGTTGAAGGTGTAAACAGTGCAAAAACTGGACTTGAACTTGCTAAAAAATATAATATAAGCGCACCTATTATTGAATCTATAAATAAAATTTTATTTGAAGATAGCGATGCAAGAAAGGAAGCAATTGATTTAATGACTAGAACAAGCAAAGCAGAATTTGAAGCTGAAGCAAATATGTTCAACGTTATTAAATGGGAAGGAGCTAATTAATAATGTTTGTAGATAAAGTTAGTATATACATCAAAGCCGGTAATGGTGGAAATGGAGCAGCTACTTTTAGAAGAGAAAAGTTTGTTCCTAATGGAGGACCAGATGGTGGAGATGGTGGTAAAGGTGGAAGTATCATCTTTAAAACTGAAGAAGGTATGACTACACTTTATGATTATAAAAACTATAGAAAATTTAGAGCAGAAGATGGTGCTCCAGGAACTGGTGGTAACTGTCATGGTAAAGATGCAAAAGATTTAATTATAAAAGTTCCAGTAGGAACAGTTGTTAGAGAAGAAACAACAGGTAAAGTTATCTGCGACCTTAATGAAAAAGATATGGAGTATGTAATCTTAAAAGGCGGACGTGGTGGTCTTGGTAACCAACACTTTGCAACATCAAGAAGACAAGCTCCAAGATATG
>JAKSUF010000328.1 GCA_024409145.1 archaeon
TAATTAACAAAGAAATTTACTTTTATTATAAAATAATAAAAAAATAATAAAATATATAGTAATTAAAAAATAAATATATATTAATAAAAAATAAAGGTGAAATCTTGTATTGGTTAGTTGTAATTCTATTACTATTGCTATTTTCAACAAAAAATCAGGACAAAACAGAAAAAATAACAATAATTATTCCTGCATATAATGAAGAATCAACAGTAGGGGAAGTAGTAAAAACTGCAAAAAAATTATCATATGTGAGTGAAATTATTGTTGTAAATGATGGATCTGGTGATAATACAGAAGAAGAAGCAAAAAATGCTGGAGCTATTGTAATAAATCACAAAACTAACCAAGGAAAAGGATCAGCAATAGAAACAGGAGTTAAACATGCTACCGGAGATATATTAGCCTTTATAGATGCGGATATATCAAATCTTACATCAAAAAAGATTGATGTTATGATAAAACCTATAATAGAACATAAAGCAGATATAACTAAAACAAAATTCTCAAGAGAAAGTGGACGTGTAACAGAACTTACAGCAAAACCATTACTTGGATTATTTTTCCCTGAAGTTAATTTCGAACAACCATTAAGTGGTCAATTTGCAGGAAGACGTACTGCATTAAATAAAGTAAAATTTGAAAAAGATTATGGTGTAGATGTTGGTATTGTATTAGATGCTGATGTACATGGTATAAAAATAGAAGAAGTAGATATTGGTAGTATTGAACATGATATGTCTCCTCTTTCAAGTTTAAATGAAATGGCTAATGAAGTTGTAAGAACTATTATAGATAGAGCAATCAATTATGGCCGTGTCACAATGATGGACACATTAGGAGGATACATTAGAATGTTAATAATGGGATTCTCCCTTGTAATTTTAGGAATATTCATCGTATTCTTTGTAGCAAGAATACCACTTATAATAGCAATAGGAATAACAATAATTGGAATAATTATAACATTTTACTATTTAATTAAAACTATTTCAAAGTCATTACATATATTAAAAAAAGGTTCATTCAAAACAACAACAAAATCTATTATAAAAATGCATTTTCCTGTTATCATATCTGGATTAATATTAATATTAATGTTAACAAGTTTTTTATCAGCAACAACAATAACTGATGGAAAAATATCCATTGAACCAACTTCAAGAAATTTAGTTGTATCAACTGATCAAAGTGTATCTGTAAGAGGCCCATATACTATTGACATTGCAATTGAAAATGAAAGTGATATTATAAGAATTCCCGATGATGCATTAAATACAATGGAAATGAGCGCAAAAGATAAGATAATAATAAATGAAGATACATATTATGTAAAGAATACAAGAGATGGAGAAGAAAATACAATAAGAATACCAAATAAATTAGAGAAGAATCTACAATTAGTAAATGGTCAAATAATAGCAGATTCAAGAATACCTAATATATTTAGTGGATCTTTAGTAATACATAATATTAAATCAAAAAATTTAACTAAAGATAATATGACAGGAACAGTTAAATTTAATATAAGTTCAAAAACAGAAAATGCAAAAGCATTTGAAATAAAATTAAATAATAAAATTATAGCTAATTCCATTGGAATATTTAATAAAAAAGAAAATTATACAATTACATTAGATGATAGAATAATTGGTAATTTTAATATCAAAGATATAGAAAATGGAAATTATACAATAAAAACAGATGAATATAAATTAAATATAGTCTTTGAAGATAGAAATACAAGTTCAATAAGACACTTTATAACTTCAGATAAAGGATCTTTCATAAATTTCTATACAAAAAATAGTATAATATATTGAATAAATCAATAGAGTATCAAATAGACAATACATATTAAATAGATAATAAAATTATGTGATAAAATGGAATTAAAAGGAATAGTAACAACAGGTTTAGGAAAAGCAGCATACTTTTTAAATCAAGATTTTTATAAAAGTCAATTTATGGAAAAATGTGGATTTACCCCATTTCCAGGAACTTTAAATTTAATTGTAGATGAAGAAAAACTTGAGGATATACAATTAATGAAAATAAGTTGCAAAAATATTATAAAACCAGAACAAGGATTTGGTGGAGTTAAATATATTAGAGCAACATTAAATGATGAAATAATTGGTGCAATATTATTCCCAGACAAAACAACACATGAAGAAAATTATTTAGAATTTATTTGTAAAGATAAATTAAGAGAAAAATATGGTTTCAAAGATGGTGATGAAATAAAAATTAAAATAGATATCTAATTTACAATATAAATAAAAAAATATATTAGATAATA
>JAKSUF010000329.1 GCA_024409145.1 archaeon
AAAGTAAAAAAATAATTATATAAATTAAACTTGCAAAGATTAACTAAAAATATTATAGGAGATAATTATGAATGAAGAAGAAATTTTAGAGGGAGTATTAGATATAATTTCTAATGAAGGTAATTTACCTATTAAGTTTAAAACTCTTTCTAATAAATTAGATCTAGATAAGAATAGTGAAAAAATATTAAGTAAGGTTATAGATGATCTTGCTGCTAATTACACTATTATTAAAGTTAGAGAAAATAAATTTTCAACACCAAGTAAAGAAGGATATATTGTAGGAACTTTCCAAGCTAATGAAAAAGGTTTTGGATTTGTTGTTCCTGATGGTGATGATAAGGATGATATTTTTGTAGGTCCTCGTAATACATGTGGTGCTTTTAATAAAGATGTTGTTCTATGCGAAATCACAAAAGAAAAAGGTGTAAGTAAAAGTGCTGAAGGAAAAATTATAGCAATACTTGAAAGAGGAACAGATACATATGTTGGTGAATACCAAGATAATAAAACTTTTGGTTTTGTTAAACCTGATAGTAAACGTATGACTAAAGATATATTTATTCCAGCTAAGAAAAATCTTGGTGCAGTAACAGGAGAAAAAGTAGTTGTAAAAATTACTAAGTATATAGAAGATAAAAATCCTGAAGGAGAAGTAATAGAAGTATTAGGTCATAAAGATGATCCGGGTATAGATATATTATCTATTATTAAAGAATATGATGTACCAACAGAATTCCCTGAAGATGTTCGTAAAGAACTTGAAGATATTCCTAACGAATTAGATTTAAGTACTATAGATATATCAGATAGAAAAGATATTCGTGATTGGATGATAGTAACTATAGATGGAGAAGATACAAAGGATATTGATGATGCTATAAGTATAGATAAATTAGAAAACGGTAACTATAGATTAGGTGTACATATAGCAGATGTATCTAACTATGTTAAAGAAGGAACTCCATTAGATATGGAAGCATTCAAAAGAGGAAATAGTATCTATGTTGTAGATAGAGTTATACCAATGTTACCTCATAAGTTATCAAATGGTATATGTTCTCTTAATGAAGGAGTAGATAGATTAGCATTATCATGTATCATGGAAATTGATAGAAATGGTGATAGAGTAAATTATGAAATTTGTAAATCTGTAATCAATTCAAATAAACGTATGACTTATACAGAAGTACAAGGAGTAATAGATGAAAATCCTGAATGGCTAGAAACTGATAAAGAATTTATAGACATGATTGGAAGAATGAAAGACCTTGAAAATATTTTATTTAATAAGAGAGTAAAAAGAGGTGCTCTTGAATTTATTACAGAAGAATGTAAAATCTATCTTGATGAAAACGGAAAGGCATGTGAAATTAAAAAATATGAAAGATCACTTGCTACACAAATCATCGAAGAATTTATGCTTGCAGCTAATGAAACTGTAGCAGAAGAATATTCATATAATGAATTACCTTTTGTATTTAGATCACATGAAGAACCAGATGCAGAAAAATTAGAATATGTTGCAGCACTAGTTAGAAACATGGGAATAAATTTTAGAGTTGATGAAGAAAAAATTTATCCAAAAGAATTACAAAAAGTATTAAACGAAATAGCAGGACGTAAAGAAGAAACAATGTTATCAAAATTAATGTTACGTTCAATGAAACAAGCTAAATATACTCCAACTAATGATGGACACTTTGGACTTGCTGCTAAATATTATTGCCACTTTACATCACCTATTAGAAGATATGCAGATTTACAAATCCATAGAATTATAAAAGAAAATATCGACCTAGGAATAATAGATGATAGATTAAAACATTATAAACATGTAACAGCAGAAGTTGCAACTAGAACAAGTAAGTGCGAAAGAGTTGCTGATGATATCGAAAGAGAAGTTGAAGAATATAAAAAATGTGAATACATGGAACAATTCGTTGAAGAAGAATTTGATGGAGTTATTTCAGGTGTAACTGGTTTTGGAATATTCGTTGAACTAGATAACACAGTAGAAGGACTAATAAGACTAGCTGATCTTGATGATAATTATGAATATGATGAAAGAAGATATTGTTTAATTGGTCAACATAGTGGAAGAATATTTACACTTGGAGATAAATTAAGAATAAAAGTTAAAAAAGTAAATACTGAACTTAGAGAAATAGATTTCGAATTCGTTAAAGCATATAACGAAGAAGAAGGAATGAGTGAAGAAAAATAATTTTATAAAAATAAAAATACGATACAAAATTTTTGTATCGTATTTTTTAAATTGATAAATTAAAATTAAATTAT
>JAKSUF010000033.1 GCA_024409145.1 archaeon
TAATATATATTATAATAAGAAATTAATAAATTTAATTATTTTTTAATAGACGAAAAAATAAGTAAAATATTAAAAACATAGGAAAAAATTAGAAAAATAGACTTTTAAAAATTAATACTAATTTCAAGAACTAATATATTCAGAACATAAAATAATAAACTTAAATAAAAAAATAATAAACTTAAATAAAAAGTAAAAAAAGAAGAATAATAGATATTATCTATTAAAAGAAGAAAGTATTTAAAGTAAAAAATTAGTTTAAATCTAATAAAACTTTAAATAAATCTAATATCCTGCCATCGGATTCATACCTTGAGCTTGCATTTTTTGCATTAATGCTTCAGCTTGAGGAGAAAGTTGAGCAACGATATCAGTAATTTGTTGTAAGTCTTTAAGTAATTTATCTAAATTATCTTGAAGTTCTTTCTTTTGATTTTCAGCAGTTACTTTAGCTTCATCAAAAGTTTTAGTAACAGCCACGCCAGAACCAAGACTCATAACAACATTATCTTCGTTTTTAATCTCAGCTTTAATGAATGAACCAGCACCTATAGGAACTAAAGTTTCTACGGTGTCTTTTTTAGCAATATCATCTAATGTAGATTCTAAGACTTTAACTTCAGCAATTGAAGCTTGAATTGCATCAATTTGTTGTTTATAAAGCTCAGATTGTGCTTTATATGCTTCAAGTTGGCTTAAAATTTGTTGTAATTTTTGCTGGTCTTCCATAATAACACCTTCGATTATTAATCAAAACTATTGATTTATAAAATTGCTTTTACAATAGGATCTTCTACTTCATCAGCAGAAATTTCTTCAATAGATTCAATTTTGATTTGATTTCTTTTAATTCTGTGTTTACTACCAAATACAGAATAAATTTTTTCATAAATGTCTTCTTCTTTAACTGCTCTATATTCTTTAGTGAATACTTGTACTTCACTACCCATTACAAACTTACCTTTGACTCTGTAAATTTTTGTTTGCATAAATCATCCCTCATTAAATATTTATAATTAATCATCAATATAATTTCCAATTACATATCATTAATGAATTTGCGAAATTTAATCATCAAAGTCTAAAAATCCTAATGCTTCTTCAATTCTAGCCATCTCAGGACCAGTAGTCTTCTCTGCAACCATAACTCCTTTAGAATTAGCTATTGCTAAAGCACCTACAAAAGGCAAACCACGGCAGACAGTTCCAATATCCCCTTCAACCTTGAAAATATCTCTCAATAATTCTACTTCTTCAGGTTTTGAATCCCTATGGACTAAAAAACCTTTATTAGTAACAACAGATATTGATCCTAAAAGATCTAAACCTGCAACAGAAGATAATTCAACAGGAACATCTAAAGTATCTTCAATAACTTTAACTGCTTTTGCTTCAAGAGCAGAGCTTGCAACAACACCATAATCATTTACTGCAATAATATTACCTACTGCAGTATATTTTCCAGGAATTACTTCTACATTAATACCATTATCTCTAAGAGTTTTAAGTTCTCTATCATTAATGTAAGGAGAAGCAATAAATCCATTAGAATTTCCAGTGAGCAATGCACCATTTAAATTAGTTCCAGCAATTGAAGTATTAATAATTTCAACATCTAAAACTTCTTTAATTAAATTTTCCATCTCAGTAGGAAAATCAAAAGGTACAATAGCTACATCTTCATTAACAGATATGTAAACACCTAAATTAGGGTTTCCAGTGAGATTTATTCTTTTAAGCATGTTAAATTTCCTTTTAAAATATAATTAAAGAGATTCAAAACTTAATAATTTCACTTTAAGCACATATCCTATACTAATAATAATTAAAATAAATTTAGAATAAAATTAAATTAAATTTAATAATATAAAATTAATAAACTTAATAAATTTAATAAATTTAATAATATTAGCAATCTAAGTAAGTAAACTTTCTAAAAAGATGATTAATAATTAATAGCATTAGTTTTCTGCTAAAGTAGCGAAAACAATACCTTCTTCATCTTTTACTGCGTTTACTTTTACTTTAGATGGGATTTTTTGAATTCCTCTTTCCCAAATAAATTCATTAATAGAAGCGTCGATTTTTACTTCTTCAGCTTTCATATGTTTCATTAAAAAGTTTTGAACTTCTCTTACAGCTCTAGGAGCTCTGATAGTTCTTTTAACATTTTTAACTTTTCTAAGTGGTATAACATAAGTTCTTTCTAATTCTTCTACCATATTCAACACCCCTATAATTTAAGATTATTTCTTCTCCAATGTCTAGGTTTAGGTCTGTATCTTAATTTACGTTGAGTTTTAGCATAAGCCCAAATTGGAATTCTTCTATTTTGTTTATTAGCTTTAGCCATTCTTAATTTTTTAGCTAATGGTTTATTTCTACTCATCTAATCACCGTGAATATATAATAATTTTTAATAATTTGAAAATAATTTAAATATTAAATAATTTAATAAATCTTAGATTTTGAGTCTACCGAATATTAACTGAACAACAATATTCTAATAATAATTAAGATTATTTTAAGCCAACAACATTAGTCTGATAATGTTCAGGGAAAATATCCTTAGAATTTCCACCTTTTTCATCAATTAATAATCTGATTTCAACTTCATAATCAGAGCTAGTATCTTTATTACTTTTTTCATGTTTAAGTTCAAAAAGTTCATTCATAAGATATTTAACAGTTTTATGACCAAAACTGTCTAAATTAACATATTGAACATTTTTTCTATCTTCTAAACTTCTAATTTGATTTTTATTAAGTTTAGGAGTTTTATCATCTCTTCTTGTTCCATCAGCAACAAGATCATATTCTTCAGCTACTGACTCAACAACAGCTTCATGAAGATATTTAATCCCATCATTTGGAAACCCATCTTCCATAATCATAGTAACTGCTTTATCTAAAATAGAAATATCTAAATCTAAAACTTTATGTTTTAAATTAATAGATTCAGCAGACTTTTGAGCAGGAACAAAAGAATCATAAACACCAAAATTAGCAGTGACAAGTTCTACATCAAATCCTAAACGATCTAATAAAATTCCCATTAAGGAACTGTCTTTACCACCACTATAAAGAACACAAGCTTTCATACTAATCTTAATTATGTTAAATTCAGCATATAAACAAAAATCTTAACTCAGAATATCAAATCTTTAAAATCTTTTAAGAAATTTTTAAATTTTTAAAATCATCTTCTAGAAATTTTAATTTCTCTTTTTTGACCCATAAGATTTTTAAGTAAGACTTTAAGTTGTTCATCAGTTACTTTACCTCTAAGAGAACCTGTTTGAGCTGACTGTAATAATTGAATTTCAATTTGTTGAACTAACTCAGGTTTAGTTAATTTGAGATTGTCTAATCTACTACGAGCTTCAGGAGTTAAAACTTGTTTCATTGCTTGCTTCAATTGAGCTTGCATTTCCTGTTGCTGTTGTTGAGCTAGTTGTTGTTGAGCCATTTGCTGCTGAGCCATTTGTTGAGGATCAGCATTCATAGCTGCTTGTTGTTGTAATTCAGCCATACGTTTTTGACGTAATTTTTCAAGTTCGTCCATTCTTAAACCCCATTTAAATCATTTCAATATGAATCAACCATTAAATCATCAATCTTAATAATACTAGCTGATAATTTAACATTTAGATTTCTCAATATTCTCACAAAATCAAAAAATTAATATTTTGCAAGTTCAGGAATATCCTTAATTATTTCAGCAGAAGTATTATCTAAGAAAGATCTACCTTCAGGAGTGACAATTCTTCCAGCATCGACTTTTTCTACATAACCAGCAGCTTCTAATTGATGTAAAGCTACTCTAATAATAGAACCGCTTCCTTTTCTGAATTTTTCAGGATTTACTCCTCTATCTTTTTTACCTCCGTAGAAAGTTCTTAAACTTCTTACTCCAACAGGTCCATCAATATAAACTCTTCTTAAGATAGAAGCAGCTCTTACATACCACCAGTCAATATTTTCTGGTTTTCTTTCTTTGTGAACACCAGTTTTTACAAGTTTAGTCCATTCAGGGGCATTAATATTATCATTTTCTTTAAGTTCCTCAGCAACAGTGTTAATTAATAACTCTGCAGGAACATCAAATACAGTAGTCATATATATTTTCTCCAATATATTTAATTAAATTAATCTTAAAAAGCTCATTCACCTAAGACTGGTGTCTGTAACTCTAAGCAAAGGCAAATTTAAGATTTTTTCTTATAAATAACAGCAACATTCCCTCTAACGTCAATAAGTTGTGATCGTGTATTTTCAACAATGTTGCTAATTAAATCATCTTTATTTCTTGCAATTGATTTAGCAAATCGTAATTTAACAATCTGGTTAGCTTTTAACTGACGTTTTATTTCTTCAATAACATTGTCATTAACACCAGCTTTACCAACATTTATTGTCATAGCGGAACGAGCCTGATTCATAATCTCTTTTTTAGAAACTTTAAGAGTCAATTTTAGCTCTCCTTTTTGCTTTTTTCTCCTTAATATAAGGAGTTTTCATAATATGGCCACATTCACCACAAAAAATATTAACTTCTTCGTTAATTAGCCGGACGGTAGAATTATGACCGGGGACTAGGAATTTATAACAGTTTTTACAATACCGTTTTCTCCAACCATGTGGAATCGGAGTATTATACTTCTTTGAGATATTTCTTGCATGCTCAACATAACGATGAGCCCTTTCAGGATTTTGATGAATTTCCTTTTCTGCAAGATTAAAAAGTATATTCATTCTCTCTTGAGCAATTTCAATCATCCATTTAGGTCGTTTTCCTCTAGTCAAAATCATACCCCTCTCATACAACGTATAAGATACATATTAATTTATTAATAAATTATAGACACTAAATAAAATAACCATATTTAATTAATATCCTATAAAATCATAGAATTAGAAAAAATATGAATATTATAAACTATTAAAAATAGTATAAAATATATTAAAAATATTATAAAATATATTAAAAATATTATAAAATATGAGTTATAATGTGAATTAACCCTATTGAATTAACTCTTTTATTAATAGTGAATATTTATAATAAAAGACATATTCCCATACCTAAGTATAAGAAGAATATTATGATAAGTTATGTTTTTTCTATTTAAAAAGCTTTTCTATTATAAAATATAAATTTAAATAAAAAAAGTAAAAAAAGTAGATAAGATAAGTAAATAAACAATAAAACAATATTAATTATTAATAATCCATTCCATAAAATCAATATTGCCTACTGGAAACTCAGAACTGCCATTAATAATATCCAAAGAAATGTTTACGAGCTCATCAATAGATTTGTTTGTACAATCTATCTCATGAGTATCCTCTTCATAAATATCATATGCTTCAACAGAACAAACTGCTAAACTTTCTGCCTCACAATTTTCATAAACTTTAGATTCAATATAATTTCTAGCATTTAAACGTTCTTCAAGAACTGAAGGATTTAAACGAAGAACAATCATTTTATCTGCACCATGACATAAATGAGATAAATGACCTTCAACAATAGCTATTTTATTACAAAAATCAGACAAATCATCTGAATTATCAAAGAAATCCTTTAATTCTAGATTTAAATATTCATCCAATTTATCAATATTAATCACTTTATAAAATTTCTCAGGGTCCTCTCCTTCTACAAGATTATTATCAATTGCAAAATCATTAATCTTGATGAATTTACAATCATAACCATCATTTGAAAGTTTAGATGCTAATTCAGTAGCTAATGTAGTTTTACCAGTACAAGGAGTTCCAGAAATAAAGATAGTTTTATTCTTTATCATAATATCACAATAAAAGAATTATTTTTTTAAAATAACTCTCAAAACATCTTCATCATCTAAAACATGGTCAGGCCCTACTTTTTGACCTGGGAATTTAACAGAAGTTCCCCAGATTTTAGCATGTCTGAAGTTTTTAACAAATTCTCTGTGAAGTTTACCACAAACATCAATAACAGTAGAACCTTTTGTAATAACAAGAGGATCTTCCATATCTGCATGTCTACCTTGAGGTTTAAGATAAACCCTTACAAGATCAAGATTATTATAAATCTCTTCTTTAAGACCATCAATATTTAATTTTTCATTAGCAGAAATTGGAGTAAATTCAGGAATATACTTTTTAAGTTCTTTTAAATAAGCTTCATCAACTAAATCTACTTTGTTTAATAAAATCATCATAGGAACATAAGATTTATTAGCTTCAATTACATCAATCAATTGATCCATTGTAACATCATCTCTAAACAACAAATCAGCATTATGAATTCCATACTCATTAATAATAGACCTTATAGTTTTCTCATCTAAATTAGTAAGAGGCACTGTTGAAGAAACATTAACTCCACCTTTACGAGTTTTCTTAATTTTAACATCCGGTTTAGTTTGATTTGGTCTAACACCAACATTATGAAGTTCTCTTAAGATAACATCCAAATGTTGAGGATTAAGAGTATCTAAAACAATAATAATTAAATCAGCTGTACGAGCAACAGATAAAATCTCTTTACCCCTACCTTTACCACCTGCAGCACCAGTAATAATTCCAGGAACATCAAATATTTGTATCTGAGCATTATTATATTCCATAACACCAGGAATAATTTCTAAAGTAGTGAATTGATAAGCTCCAACTTTACTTTCAGCATTAGTTAATTCATTAAGCAATGTAGATTTACCAACAGATGGAAAACCTACAAGAACACAAGTAGCATCTCCACTCTTCTTAATATGGAACCCTTCACCTTTTGTTCCACCACTACTTCTCTTAATTTGTTCTTCTTTAAGTTGAGAAATTTTAGCTTTTAATTTACCAATATGGTGAGAGGTAGCTTTATTATAAGGCGTTTTTTGAATTTCTTCTTCAATTTCTTTAATTTTTTCTTCAATTCCCATAAAACCACCATTTAATAAATTATATAAAAATAATTTTAATAAAATAATTTTAAGATTTTAAGAATATATAATAGTTAATCATTTAATAATATTAAAATAATTTTAAAAATCATATCATTTAAATTATACAACTAATTATAATTATTACATTATAATATAATTATTTGTATTTAAAACATATAAAAGCTATGGTAAAAAAGAGATAGTATTACAAATTAAGAGAATAAAATAAATGTAAAAAAATAAATCCAAAACACTAAAAAAGAAAACTAAAAAAGAAAACTAAAAAAGAAAACTAAAAAAGAAAACTAAAAAAAAAGAAGATAGAAAAATAAAAAATTAAGTAAAAGTTCAATAGAACAATCTAAAATAGAACTTTTACATAATTAATGTTTAGAACTATTAAAACTATTAAGAATTAATAGTCCAAACAGCGACACCATTTTCCATATCTTCTAACTTAAATGTATCTTGCCCTGCTCCACCTAATATATACAATTTAGTAAATAAAGAATCTTTAATATGATTATCCATTAATATAGCACTATAAGATCCTTGTTGACCAATAACAAATAAAGTATACTCCCCATCATTATTAAGAGTAGTGTTTTCAACTAAATAATTATCTTCAACAATCATAACATTACTTGCATTAAGTGGATTATATTTAGTACCATTAATATCAACTTCAGAGCCATTATTAGCAAATACTGCTTCAGTATGAGCATGAGTAGTATTCTTAGCTCCTCTATCAATAACTGCATTAAATCTAATACCATTATCCTCTAATATTGGAAGTTTACCTTCAGAATTAGGAGAGATAGTAGCAGTATCTTGAGCTACATAATATTGATAGTTAGTACTATTTAATTTATCAAAGTCCCATGAACCAAAGTAAGACCACCAGCCAGCTTTTTGAATCATATCTGAACTTAATACAAGTTCAACTTTATTAGGATGAGCTGGATGAGATTGTTTAATAACATTAGTTGCTTGAGTACTTGTTAAATTATAATCTTTTACTAAAGTAGATTTAGCCTTATCTTTATTCATAGGAAGAACTTTAATTAAAGCATCAACTGCAGTTGCATTGCTTCCAGTATAATCACATAATAAATTGGTTGCATTATCACCAGTAGTAGTTAACATTTGTAAAATACCTTTAGCTAAATTCAAATCTGAAGTAGATAATAATCTACCTACCCAAAATGCTCTATCCCCAGTCTGAGAACCACCATCAAAACTAGTTGAATGATCAGAAGCAATTTGGAATAAGTAACCAAAGTCCCACCAAGATACAATAACAGAGTCTGAAGTTGTATTCTCTTTAATAAAGTCCATCGCATTCCACATAGGATCACTTGAACCTGGAACAGTATTTTCTGCAACTTGATAAGCACCACAAACAGTTGGTGAAATCAAAGCAATAGTAATTAATACAACAACCAAAGTTTTCTTAATTGAAATATCTGCATCTTTAAGAGAAGAGAAACCATAGATAACAACTAAAGATATAGCTAAAAGAATAGCAAATATAGCAATACCTAAAAACATAGGATTAGGTAATTTAACATTAATTAATTGAGTGATAGGGAAAGCTACAAGAGCAGAAGCGAAAAACGCAATTGCAAATAACATTTTTTTATCATCAATATTAGATTTAACATAATCTCCAGCATAACCTACAAAGACACCTGCAAGTAAACCTATAGGAATAACTAAAGTTTGTATAAACCTAGTACCTTGACTTACAGCAACTAAACAAGCAACAATCCATACAATAAATAAAGAAGAGTATAATAAAACAGTTCTTTTATTATTAGCTATTTCTGCATTAGAACCAAAAGAACCTACATCTTTAAAGGAGAACATATCTGCTTCTTTCTTTAAAGAAGTGGATTTACGTTGACCTTTAGGTGGTTTTTTACTAGGATCTTTAGGAATAGTTCTCAATTTTAATGTTCTTTTAACAAAGGAGTATAATACAAATAAAGCACCGAATAAAGCAACAATACCTCCAACCCCATTAACAACAGCACTAGAATTAGCTAAAAATGCACCACCAATTCCACCAGACACTACAGCCGGAATTTGCATCTCTGCAACAGAAATCAATACATTTGGCCATACATTTTGTGCAGAAGATTGGAGAGAAGTAATTAAACTAAACAAATCACCAATACTAGACATCATATTAAAAGGACCAACAGTTATAACGAATGCAATGAATCCTAAAACAATAATAAGAATCAAAGAGAATAATTCTTTTTGATTTAAAAGCCATTTTGCTTTACTAGCATATTTTTTAGTAGATTCAATAACATCAATATTAAGGATATGTGCTAAAATAAAGAATACAACCATTACCAAAATCATGACTGCAACATAAAACATATATCCAGTCCAGGATAAAGAGAAGAGTCCAATTGAAATAACAGATAGTAAACCAAATAATATTTTATGAACCAGATTATCACTTTTAACTGATTCTATAAAGAATAGAATAAAGAATAAAGGTAAAGTTACATTAAACATATCTGTATCAAAGAACCCTGCGAAAGTATGTGCAAAGTAATTTGGACCTAAAGAAACAATTAAAGAAGCAGCTATCGCCCCATATTCATTAGTAATTCTTCTTGTAAATAAATAAGTTGGAATTACCGCAAATGATGCTATAAAAGCACCAGTCCAAAATGCTACTTCAGTAATAGACATTGAAGTAAACATATTAATAATACCATATAATGCAGATGTTATATATGCAATCATTGGTTGATAATTACCTACTTCCCTTCCAGAAGGATAGTAAGAATGCATATCCCAACCAGAACCATTAACTAGAGTATCACCAAAGTATCCATGATCCATATAATCCTCAGTCATTCTTAAGTTAAAATAAGAGTCCATCTCTGAGAAATATGGAAGACCATTAGCATCAGTATAATCTGCTTTAAGCTCATTAGGAATGCCATCCAATCCTGCAGATTGAGCCCTAAGAGCAAAAACAATAGCAAACAATACTAACAGAATTACAACAGATTTTAATATTGTTTTTCGTTTTTGACTATTCATTAAACGCCTCGAGTACATTTTTTAGAATTATTAAAAATTAAACATTAAATAGAATAGATGATGTTTATCCAACATTGTTAACAAGTATTAAAATACTTAATATTAGATAAATAAAGATAAAATAAACAATAAATTCTAAATTAATTAAATAAATAACATAAAATAACCAAAATATTATTTTATCATCACATATCTATAAT
>JAKSUF010000330.1 GCA_024409145.1 archaeon
CAAAAACAAATTCGTCCATACTAATAAACCCTTTATTTTTGATAAATAAAATATAAATAAAAAATTAATTCATAAAAACTAATGCATTATAATGAGAAATAGAATTGAATATTAAATCTAAATAAAATAAATCTAATTAAAAAATTAAATCTAATTAAAAAATTAAATCTAAATAACAATTATGAAAACTAATCAGTAATTAGTTTTAAAAATTTACCTGCATTCTTACTACGTGGTTTTTGAATATGAGTAACTTTATCAATTTCATTAGCCACAGCTTTTTTTGGAACTTTAAATACTTGAGAAACATCATTAATACTAAATTTATCAGAACCTCTAAATACAATAGCAGGCCCTAATGCAGCATAATTCAATTTAATATTTGAATTTTTAATTTGACGCTCAAGTTTAAATTTTTTATATAATAACAAATCCATTTCAGGAACTGGAAGAATAGATTAATTATTTTTTTCTTGTAAAAATTTTACAACATCCCTATGAGGATTTTGAAAAATCTTACGTTGTTGTCTATCAATATCTCCTCGAACATAAGGAAATGGACTTCCATAACGTTTACGTCTATCTTTTGAAGTACATAAATAATATTTAAAAAGATCCCAGATAATTAAAGTAGGTCCTATATTAGCAAATACTTCACTTCTAATTTTATCTCGTTTTTTTATGTCTTTAGATAAATTATGATTTAAATTACCATATTTATCAATTAAACCAAACTCTTTAAGATATTCTTGAATTTTTTCTTCACGCCATTCTTCAAGATCATCAGAATCTTCAATAAAATCAGGATTTTCAAAAACAACAGATTCCTGAATCTTATCATAAATTTCCAGTTTATCTAAATTATCAAAATTCTCTTCAAGAAACTCTTGTTCATATTTTTTAATAATATCTTCAGAATGTCTTGCATAAGCTAGAGCTAAAGCAGTTCTAGTATTTTTATCATTAATTACAGAAGGTTTAGTTCTATGAAACTCTAAACGTTCTATACGTACATTTTTACCATAACGTCTTCGAACTTCTTCTTCATAACTATCTGCAAATTCAGAATCTAAAGAAACTCTTTTTCTAACTTCTCTACCATTATCATAGATACGAATAACTGGAGAAACTGTTTTAACAACACCTTTACGTTTCTGTTGCAATATATTTAAAATACGTTTAAATGATTCTCTTCCCCAATAAGATAAACCAGACATTAAAACCATATAATTCCCAGATAATGGAAGATAAGGAATAATTTCTAAACGATGAATACCATGATGATTTACTTTAAATTCAAAATCTTCACAACCACATTTACATATTTTATTTCTATCAATAAAACTAGAGACTCTATAAGATTTAGAACATTTTTTACATCTAATTTTAGCATATTCATCTAAATTACCAATAGCAATTCTATGAGCATCAATAGCTGATTTAACCCTATCAAAACTATTGTTTTTAGCAGATGCTTTCATCCTAAAATATTGCATATGACGATTAATTTCAGTAATTTCTTCACCTTCAGCTTCCCCTGAAAAAGAAGAACCATAACGATTTAAAGAACGATATGGTGCTGTGTAACCACTTTCATCCATACTTTCTCTCATTTTCTGAAGATCAGTTAAACGTCTTGAAAACTCTTCATAAACTTCTAAAAAGGAATCTAAATCATTAAGATTAGATAAATCCAAATTAGAATTTTCAATTTTATTTAAAAACCTTTCAGACTTTGTAATCATTGAAGATTCATCCATAATATCACCATTTTAGGTCAAATTCAACTACTAAATACACATAATCAAATCTAATCATAAATTAAAGATTATAATTAAATTAAAACCATAAAAACTAAAAAAATTATAAAATAGAATAATTAATGTAATAAAATTACATTAATAATTCGCCGACTTCACAATCATCAGGAGTTAAAAGTGCAGCACTTTCAGTTGCCATAATCATTCCTTCAGATAAGTTTCCGAATAATTTAGCAGGTTTTAAGTTAGTTACAACAGGTACTTTTCTACCAACCAAATCTTCAGGAGCATATCTTTTTGCAAGACCTGCAACAACTTGAATAGTTTTTTCACCAATATTAATCTGAGTTCTTAATAATTTATCAGATTTTTCAATTTTTTCTGCTTCTACAATTTCACCAATTCTAATTTCTACTTTAGCAAATTCATCAATACTAATTAAATCCATTTTATCACCATTATCTTCTTTTTTAGCTTTTTTGTCTTTTTTAGACTTTTTATCTTGTTTAGATTTTTTGTTAGATTTATTT
>JAKSUF010000331.1 GCA_024409145.1 archaeon
ATTAAAGTTTTTATTTTTATTTAAAATTATTATTTATATCCTAATCTAGTCTTATTTTTTTAAATTAATTTATCAAATTTTATATACTTTTTTTATAAATATATTTAATTATTATATGTATAATCAAGAAATACTTTTTTGGTGTAGTTATTATGAAGATGAAAAAAAGTTTACTATTCCTATCATTGCTAATTATATTATGTGTTAGTTTAGGTGCTGTAAGTGCAGCAGATATGAGTATTAATGATATGGATAGTGTAGATAATACTCAAAGTATGGGAATTAATCAGGATGATTCAAATCAAAAAAATGTTGAACTTATAAAATTACAAGAAAATCCTACTCCACTAAGTGAATTAGAGGAGGAAATAAATAATGCTAAGTCTGGTGCAACTATCAAATTAACTAAAGATTATGAAGTAGATAGTTCTGAGTATGAGATGATAAATATTGATAAACCTTTAACTATTGATGGTCAAGGACACACAATAGATGGATCTAATTATAATGGAATATTTTGTCTTAAAGATAATATAACTTTAAAAAACATAAATTTTATAAACACAAAAACAAGTCATAATGCTGGTGCTGTTTATTGTGTTGCTGCTAATTGTTCTGTTGTGAATTGTAGTTTTGTTAATTGTTCTGCATATTATGGTGGTGGTGCTGTTTATTGTGTTGCTGCTAATTGTTCTGTTGTGAATTGTAGTTTTGTTAACTGTACTGCAAAGATTGGTGGTGCTGTTTATTGTGATGGTGCTAATTGTTCTGTTTTAAGTTGTAGTTTTATTGATTGTTTTGCAGATGATGGTGGTGCTATTAGATGGGTTTATCCTAATTATGGTGTTGTGAGTGGTTGTAGTTTTGTTAATTGTTCCTCAAATAATAATGGTGGTGCTATTAGTCTTTGGAATTATAATTCTTCTGTTATAAATTGTAGTTTTATTGATTGTTTTTCAAAGATATGTGGTGGTGCTATTTATTGTACTGGGGATAATTGTTCTGTTGTGAATTGTAGTTTTGTTAATTGTATTGCAAATATGGGTGGTGCAATTAATCTTGGGAATTATAATTCTTCTGTTTTGAGTTGTAGTTTTGTTAATTGTGCTGCAGATGATGGTGGTGCTATTTTTTGTTATGATTCTATTGGTTCTGTTTTGAGTTGTAGTTTTGTTAATTGTGCTGCAAATGTTGGTGGTGCTGTTTATTGTGATGATGTTGATTTTGTAGTTAATTATAATATTTTTGATAATAATCTTGCAAGTACTGGTAGTGCTATTTATACTCAGAGTTCTATTGATTGTGATTTTAATTTTTTCGCTTTTGAGAATAATATTACTATATTTCCTAAAGGTTTAGTTAGTGGTACTGCTGTTAATAAGTGGGTTGTTTTGAATATTAGTAAAGATAATAGTAGGTATTCAGTTGATTTTGTTTGTAATGATGGTTCTACTTTAACTAAATCTATGTATGATTATGCTGCGAATTTAAACATTAATGGTGATGTTAAAGAAATTGTTATTAAAAATAATACTTTCAAAGATGAGGGAATAATTGGAGATTATTTATTAAATAGTCGTAATTCTGGTAATGTTTTAGCAAGAATTACTTTAAAAGGAGATACTCTTACTAAATTTATTGATGCTACTAAGGGTACTGTTTATAATGGTGAGTATTATAGTGTTTGTTTAGTGGATAATTCTGGTAATGCTCTTGCTTCTAAAACTGTTACTATTAATATTGCAGGTAAAACTTACAATGTTACTACTGATAAAAATGGTTTAGCAAAAGTTAAACTCGCCATTACTAGTAAATATCTTAACAAATCATTAACTGTAACTTACAAATTCATTGGAGATAATGATTTTAAAGCAAGTAGTGGATCATCTAATATTAAAGTTATAAAAACACCTACTAAAATTACAAATGCCACTAAACTTGTTGTTAAAAACCATAAAAACATTTATGTGAAACTTACAACAAAATCTGGAAAAGTTTTAGCAAATAAAGTAATTACTATGAAATCTCGTGTTTCTGGTAAAATTTATAAAATAAAAACAAACAGTAAAGGAATAGCTAAAACAGACTTATGGGTAAAAAACAAATCATTAGGAAAATATTATAAATATACTTTTAAATATGTTGGAAATACTTACTATAATTCCTGTACAAAAACCTTTAAAATAAAAATCATAAAATAAATTAATTTATTTATTTTATTTTTTTCATCTTCTTTTTTTATTAGGGATTTTAGTTTTTTATTTTTTTATTTTTAT
>JAKSUF010000332.1 GCA_024409145.1 archaeon
GTTAGAGAAAATATTTATAATAAAGATAGAATAAAAAATATAAGTTATAATTTCATTATTCCGATGGTTGATAAAGATTTGTTTGATGAATTATTTAATAAAGATTCATTTTATAAATTGTGTGAAAAATATGGTTTACCTTATCCTAAAACGACTGTTTTTGATATTTCGAAAGATAAGGTGGATTCATTTGAATTACCATTTGAATTTCCAGTATTTATGAAACCTGCAAATACTGATGTTTTTCAAAGAATGAAATTTGAGGGAAGAAATAAAGGCTATAAGTTAAATAGTTTTGATGAGTTCAAAGATGCAATGTCTAAGATAATTGGGAGTGGATATGTTGGCAAGTTTATAATTCAAGAATACATAGAATCTTTTGATGAAGATATGTATGTTTTTACTTTTTATTGTAATAAAGAACATAAAGCACAAGTTTGTACTGCAGGAAAAATATTAATGCATGATCGTTCACCAAAATTAATAGGTAATTATAATGCTATTACAAACTATTGCGATGAACAATTAGCTAATAAATTAAAGGAATTTTTAGAAAAAATTAAATATATTGGTATTGGTCATTTTGATGTTATTTATGATCGCTTAAGAGATAGATTTTTAATTCTAGAAATTAATATTAGACAAGGTAGAAGTAATTATTATACTTGTGCTAGTGGAGTAAATTTACCATCATATATTGTTGATGATTATATTGAAAATATAGAAAAAGAATTTATAGTAATTGATAATAAATTTGTGGTAAGTATAATTCCTAAATTTATGCTTAGATATTGTTTAAAATCAAATGCAAAATTAATTAAAAGAAAGAAATTTTCTAGATTTTGTTTAGCAAAATATGATTTAAATATAAAAAGATTGCATGATCAATTTAAATGGGATTGCCAAATTTTTAAAAGTTATTTTAAATATAAATAAAATATAAAGGACTATTTTTAGTCCTTTTATTATGGTATACTATCGTTGGTGATAATATGATAAATAATATTAATAATGCAGTTTGGATTGTTACTACAATATTAATTGTATTTGTAGGTATATATTTTGGTATTTCTTTAAAATTTCCACAATTTAAATTTAAAAAAATAATTAAAAGTTTTAATGAAGGAAATACTAATAAAAAAGGATTAGATTCATTTAAATCTTTAACTTTGGCATTGGGTGCTAGAATTGGAGTTGGATCACTTTCTGGTATTGCAATTGGTATAGTTAATGGTGGACCTGGTGTAGTATTTTGGTTATGGTTATCTTGTTTATTATGTATTCCAAATTCTTTTGTTGAGAGTAGTTTAGCTGTTAAATTTCATGAAAGAGATGGAGAATTTTTTAAAGGTGGACCAGCTTATTATATTAGAAAGGGACTTCATAATAATTGGTTAGCTAATTTATATGCTGTAGTATTGGCTTTTTGTTATTTAGGTGGATTACTTGCTATTCAATGTAATACTATTGCTGCATCAGTGTCATCTGAATACAATATTAGATTAATTGTTGGTATAATAGTTGGCGTATTAACATTTATAGTTATATATAAAGGTTTAAGTAGTATAAGTGAATTTAGTGCTAAATTTGTTCCTTTTATGGGAATAATTTATATGTTATTTGCATTTATCTTTATAATTATAAATATTAAGAATTTACCAATGGCGATTGTAAGTATATTTAGAGAAGCATTTAATTTTAAAGCATTTGGTTGGGGATTATTATCAAGTGCAATTGTTATAGGTGTTCAAAGAGGTGTTGTTAGTTCTGAATGTGGAATTGGTACAGGTGCTATTGCTAGTGGTACTAGTGATTCTAAAGTAGCAACTAATCAAGGATATCTACAAATGTTTGGAGTTTATTTTACAATATTTGTTGTTTGTACTAGTACTGCATTAATTGTTTTAACTAGTGGCGTTAATACTGGAGATTTTATTGGAACTAATGGTATTGAGTTATTAAGTAGTGCTTTAACTGATAAACTTGGTATCGTTGGTGAAATAGGATTAATTTTTGCAGTAATATCTTTTGCTTTTTCTACAATATTATCAGGATATTATTATGGTGAAAATAATGTTAAATATTTATTTGGTAAATTAAGTAAGAAAACATTATTATTCTTAAAATTATTTGTTTTAGCAGTATTAATTTATGGAGCTGTAATGAATCCGAGTGATTTGTGGGATATAGTTGATATTGGTATTGGTATCTTATCTTTAATTAATGTTTATGCTTTATTTAGATTAAGAAAAGAAATGAAGGAAGAAATT
>JAKSUF010000333.1 GCA_024409145.1 archaeon
TTAATAATTTCTATGATGATGGTAGTTTTTTAAAGTGGTGTTTTAAGTTTGTATTTAGTAACTAATGATATATAATAGTGTTATTAAGAGCTATTTTTATTAGATTATTCTTTATTTAGCTCTTCTTCTTTGATTTTTTGAACAGTATTCCAACTTTTTCTCACAAATTCTGGCATTTCATCATAAGTGAATTGTTTTAAAAATCTTTTTGTTTTTGGGTCACTTGGATAACCTGAGCCTATTCCATTTTTATCTTTAGTTTCTTTTATATATTTTCTATTAATCTCACTAATTATCTCATCTCTTCTATGTTTAGCGATTATTGATGCTGCACCTACTGCAAGATAATTATCATCTGCTTTATGTTCTGCAATAACTATTTTATCAGGACCTGCGAATTCTTGCATTTGATCTTGAAGTCTTCCTTCTTTAACATCAAGTGCATCAATGATGATTTTATCAGCATCAAGATTTCTTATTATTCTTTTCATAGCTAATCTTTCGATTTCATTAAGATTAATACCTTTAGCTCTCATTAAATCAATATCTTTAGCACTTATTTCAACAATTTCATATTCGAACATTTTAGTTAATTTTCTAGCTAAAACGACTCTTCTTTTTGGAGTTACTCTCTTTGAATCTTTAACTCCCATACGTTCAATGATTTTTTCTTTTTTCTCAGGAATAACTACTCCTGCCATTACCATTGGTCCAAGAACTGGACCGCGTCCTGCTTCATCTAATCCTAAAATATTCATTTTATCATCGTTATTAATCTATTAAAATAAGTTTAATTTTTTAATCCATATGTGTATTTTTAATTTATATGGTTTTTTAGTATTTTTCTAATACTTTTTTTTTAAAAATAGTAATTAACTTTATGTTAATTATAAGTAAAGGAATAAAAGAATTGTATTCGTATGAATACAATCCTGGTTAAGTTATGATTATTTATTTCATAGCTTTTAAACGTACTTCTGGTTCTAACGCTAATGGTTCTGCAGCAACAATAGCAGTTCCTTTAGCTACAACTGTCATTGGATCTTCTGATATTTGAATAGGAATATCTGATTCATCAAAAATTCTTTCTTTTAATCCTTTTAATCTAGAACTTCCTCCAACAGCTACAGTGTTTGTATAAATTCCCCTCATTAATTCTGGAGGTAATCTTTCTAAGATAATATTTAATCCTGCAACTACTTCTTGAATTATTGGTTCTACTGCATCAGCTACTAAATTTGAGTCGATAACTACTTTTTTAGGTCTGTTTGTTTCCATAGATTTACCCATAACTTCGTAAGTTAAGTTTTCAAATTCTGCACTACAATGTACTTTACCTACTTCGATTTTTGCTGCTTCTGCATCATGGATACTAATTGCAACATTTTCTTTTTCTGCAATTAAATCAACGATTCTTTGGTCAACATCATCTCCACCAAATCTTACAGTTTCTATGTCATTAATTCCTCCTAAAGAAATTACTACTAAATCTGTAGATCCTGCACCTATATCAATTACCATTGTTCCATTAGGTTCTGCAATAGGTAAACCTGCACCAATAGCTGCTGCTAATCCTTCACTAATTACTAAAACAGATTCTGCACCTGCTTTTCTACCAATTTCTTCAGCTGCATTCTTTTCTACTTCAGATGAATCTCCAGGAATTCCAATGACAATTCTTCCTACAGTTTCACCTTCTTTAATACCAATCTCCATTGCTCTTATTAATAATGCTTGTGCTTGAGCTATGTTTTCGATGACTCCTTTTTTAAGTGGTCTTACTGCTATAATGTCTTCAGGAGTTCTTCCTAACATTTTTTTAGCTTCTTCACCAACAGCAAGTACTGCAGTAGGATCATCTTTTTTAACAGAAACAACAGAAGGGATTTGATATAAATCAAATTTGTCTCCAGATGGTTTAGCGATTACAGTGTTTAAAGTACCTAAATCAATACCTAAACTATTCTTAACAACTCTTCTAGTTGGTACAACTTCTTCAATATCTTCATTTCCAAAAATACTCAATTTTATTCCTCCATAATAAATCATTTTATGATTTTTATGATTTTAATGATTCATTTTATGAATTTTTATAAATTCATGTTTTTATGATTCATTGTAAAAGTAAGTTATGGTATTCCATATTTTATTTTGTTATTTTAATTATTGTTAAAATCTGTTTTCAATATGGTATAATACAATATAATATATTATGATTAATATTATAATTTCATTAATTATAAGTTTCTGTA
>JAKSUF010000334.1 GCA_024409145.1 archaeon
TATTTAACTATTCTTGATTTATGTTATACTGTTTGTTTTGTGGTGGTTAATAGTGTGATTTTTATATTTTTTAATGTTTTAAATTTTTAAAGTTCTAAAATATTGAATGATTCGAGGTTCAATAAATCAAATTTAAATATTTTTGGAGCATAAGTGACTGTACCTATTCCTGTTATTAATTTGTATGCTTCAAATGCACTTAATGAACCAATTATGTTAGGTACTGGACCAATAACTGGTGGAACTCCATTTGTTAATTTTTTTAATTCTTTTTCAGTATTATTATTTAATTCTTTTTTAAATGAAGGTAATGCAAATAATTCTTCATAGGATTTTGTATCTTTTGTAAAAACACTTAATTGGCCCATTGTTCCATGAATTGCTCCATGAATAAATGGGATGTCATTTTCTTGTGTGTATCTACTAATAATTATTCTAGTATAAATATTGTCAAGGGCATCGATTACACAGTCACAATCTTTAACTACTTTATCCACATTATTTATAGTTAATTTTTCATTAAATTGGGTGACTTTTGTATATGGGTTAATTTTTCTAACTCTTTCCTTAGCTACTTCTGATTTTGGAAGTCCTATGGTTTCTGTTGAACTTAATAATTGTCTATTTAAATTAGAGAAATCAAATTCATCTTCATCTATTAAATTTAATTCTCCGATTCCCATACGTGCAAGCATTTCAATAGCTCCACCACCGATTCCTCCACAACCAATAACTGCTATTTTAGCATCTTTAAAACGGGTTTGTTGGCTTTTTGTTACAATGCTCATCTGGCGAGTAGCTATTTCCCAGTAACCTTGTCCTTTGTATCTTTCTGGCATGATATCTCCTTGATTATAATTTTATAACAATAGTTATATTTTTATTAGAATATAAAATTTTTTATTTATTTATATTATATTTTTATTTAATAATAATTATTAGTCTAATTCATTTTATTCTTCATAATAATTCTCTAGGTTTCCAAATAATAAATTACATTCTTGAATATCTTTTTCTACATTAATCATTTGAGGACAATATTTGCTACATTCTCCACACATTATACATTTTTCAGCATTTTCTTTAAGTTTAAAATAGCTATTTTTACAGGCTAGTGGATTATTCAACATTTTAGCAATATTATATTCTCTAAAACAAGAGGGAATATCTACTTTTGCAGGACATGGGAGGCAATGTTTACAACCTGTACAATCATTTGCTTTATTTTGTTTATATTCCCAAGCCATTTCTCTAAGAATTTCTTGATCATTATCACTAATGCTATTAATTTTAACTTCATTAGCTATTTCTATGTATTTGCTTATATTCTCGATACTACTTAATTCACATAAAACAGTATTAATTTCTTCTTTGTTCCATAAATATTCTAATCCCCATTCTAGAGGTGTTCTTTCTTTATCTGCAAATTCCCATAATTCTTTTACTGGTGTGGGGATATTTTTTGTTAAAATATTGCTTCTTAGAGGATCTCTGATGATTGTTCCAAGACCTAATTTATAGAGATATTCTACTCCCTCAAGACCTGATTGATATCTTTCATCTATATAACTTAGTTGGCTTAGTCCAAAATCCCAATTTTCATAGTCATCGGTGATATCTACAATCATGTCCATTTCACAATTTGTTGAAAATCCTAAATTTTTCACTGTGTCATTTTCTTTAAGTTCATCTAAAAATTCAAATATATCAAGAGATTTATACATATTCCAATAATTCATATCTAAATCTTCTAATAAGTAAAAATCAATATAATCTGTTTTTAAATTTTTAAGTTGTTCTTCGATTATTTTATCCATATCTTCTTTTGATTTAAGAAGGTGTGTTGGCATTTTTGCAGATATATTAATTGTATCTCTATAATTATTTTCTTTTATAAATTCTCCTATATTCTCTTCGCAGTTTCCTTTTTTATTTCTATTTGGGAGATAGCTGTAACTTGTATCAATAAAATTTATTCCATTTTCAATAATGTATTCAAGTATTTCATTAATATTACTTTGGTAAATGGGGTTCATATTCCAAGCTTCAATACCTAAAATTGAAACTTTTGTTTTATTTTTTCCTATTGTTCTATATTGCATAGTCTCACTTTTATTGATTTTAGTTAATAAAATATTTTTAAATATTTATGTATATTATTTTTAATCCTTAAATTGATATTTAAATGCATAATCATGTTTATTATTTATTATGATTTTATCTATTATTTTATCTATATTTGATGTA
>JAKSUF010000335.1 GCA_024409145.1 archaeon
TTCAATTTCAATTATGGTATCCTTCTAATAATCCATATCCATCTCTTAATGCAAATTTTAAATTAGCACCTGACTTTACTGTATTAGTTGCTATTCCATTTACTAAGTTAGTTTCTATTTATTTTGCATTTGAACCTATTCTCTATTTAGCAACATCAAAGTCCTTTTTATATTTACTTATAGTTTTGGATGTTGGATATAATACACATGATTTGAAATTGCTTACTTTTGCTTTTCTATCTGAAGTTAATAATAATGATGAATTTTTATGAAGTGGATAATAAACATATACTAATTCTTTATTGTCACTTTATTCTATTTATTTTATTGTATCGAATACTTTATTGTAATTTACGTTTTAGAATTTTAACTAAACATCCTTATTATCAAATTAAATGCTATCCTTTGTTTTGAAAAACCCTAATTCTTTACAATGGTTTGATACTCCTTCTTTTCTTACTACTATATCTGAATCGACTAATGTATTTACTGCTATTATATAATTTCCATATTCATAAATATCAAAGGTACAATATTTCTTTTATATTGCTTATAAATCCATTTCCCAGAAACCCTCTGGCTTTGGAGCTCCTTTTTTCTAAAATATATAATCATCTCCTTTTCCTGTATATTATTTCTTAGGCTATGCTAATCTATTTATTCTAGCCATTCCTTTCAAATCATCTGGATGACCTTCCTTTTTAATAAAGTATGAATATTTATTACGAGCTACATCATTCATATAGCAAAATCCTAATAGAATACCAAACTTTTCTTTGCATCCAGTTGATTGATCTATGCAATGTCTTCCTCTATTATATTTATTTTTATATGTATTGCCTAAATCATCGAAATAGACAGGAGCAAATTCTAAATAGAAAGGACCTATTGCTTTAAACTTATCTAAACTTTTAGCTTAATTTTAGAAATAGTACATGAACACATTTTAATCTCTATTAGCATGATGAGAATATCCATCACATTAGCCACAAGTATCAATTAAAGTCTTCCTTGGTACTGGAGTGGGCTTTGGAGTAGGAGTTGGCTTTGGTGGATTTGGTTTTGGTGGGTTGGGTGTAGGTTTCTTTTTATCATTTTTTGGAGGTTTCTCTATAGGTGGTTCTGGCTTTGGTGGCTGAGGTGGAGGATTATTATCTTTTTTCTTGCACATTTATATATTGATAGTGAATAAGAATTTTTTAACAGGTGAAGTGCCAATTTTTTCTTTGATGAATTTAATTAATGTCTATCTATTAGTTTCTAATTATTCTGCTTGTGAAGCCATTCCTTCACTTTAACTGTTTATTAATGATTAAAATTATTAATTATTTAAGTTTTCAGTTTATTTCTTAATTGCAGGTATCAATTTATTTATTTATTCTTTAAACTAAGCATGCTATGTTTTGATTTCATCTATTTTAGCTTAAACCTTATTCCTTATTATACCTGGTAATGTTTTTAATAGAAATTCATCTGGCAATGTTTATTCTAATTTTTATTTAATAGCTTCATAGCTTTTATATTCTTTTGTCTTTCTTAAATGATTTTTAAGCATGGAAATGAATTAGAAATATATTAAATGGCATTTCAAACTTTGTTTAATTTCATCTTATAGCAACTTTTAAAATATTTACTCTTCACTTCCTTTTGTTAATTTTCCAGGTTCATATAGTAAATAACTTATCATTTATTTTTATTCTTTTTCATATGCTGCATAGAATTCATTAGAAAATTAGAAATTAACTTATTCATAATTTTTAAAGAAGTCTAGTAATCTCCCAAGCTATTTATTTTATTATAATTATAAAGCTATGGATGATAATGCACTGCCTGCATTTTTTATAGGTATATCATAATTTTTGTCCATTGAGAAATCAAGAGTGGAAGTAGATTTAAAAAGTTTATAAATATCCTTTGAAATTAAATCTACTTTTGGATTAGCTGGATTTGTAATAATCATGCATTATCCATTTTTCATTTGAATGATGTTTTTATCATCTGGAGTCTTCTAAACTTTTTAAATGAATTGTATTGAGCTAATTTAATTTTATAAATCAGTTAAACCATTTTTAGCAGTATCAATAATTTCATTCCCTTCTGCATTAATAAAGGAAATAATGAATAGTGTATATAATAATTTAATATTCATTGCTTACTAAAAAATTATTAAATTATTTTATTTTTTTTTAACGGAAAAATTCAAATTATTTATTTTTTTTATTAGGGGTTTGGGGT
>JAKSUF010000336.1 GCA_024409145.1 archaeon
ATCGTTAGGCGGGTTAAACCGCGCCAGGGTTCGAATCCCTGCCACTCCGCCAACTTAAAAAGAATGAACCTATAGATTTTTCTATAGGTTCTTTTTATTTTATATGTAATAATAACTTCATTTTATTGTTCTGAAATTTTAAAGTTTGTGATACATAAGTACGTTTTCATTTACAAGGTTTTTTTAGCTATAATTTTCTTTAATAATAAAAATAAATATGCTATAATTGTAAATAAATAGAGTAGACTGTTAATAAAAGGAGAAGGTTTGCTAACGTGCAAAAACTATTATTGAGATTATGAATAGCAATTATGTAATGTATGTAGTAATTATAGTAATATTATATGTTCTGACTAATGGATATTATTTGTTTATCTCAGCTGGATTGAGTAACAAGGCTAAATATCTGCAAATGCGTCGTTTTATTCCCTGCGCAATACTACCAGTTATACCCTTGGCAGTAGCTAATATAACTAATTTACCATTAGCTCTATTTGTTAGTGTGGCAGTGGGAGTTTTATGGTCAATAACATATCCTACACTATACTTTGCAACGAATCATAAAGTATCTCCTGAATTTAGCTATCATTTGGATTTTGTTTTCGGACTTTATATAACTTGTTTGTTGTTTTGTCTTAAACTTCTAGGGGCTGTTTTAGGACCATTACAGACTTTTTGGCTGTTTGCAATTACTTTGGGCGAGATAATTTTATTAGCAATACCTTTGATTGAGCTAGGGTACTATATTTTCTATGGTGTTTGCATGGACAATAACACTATGGCATTGGTACAAATGACTTATTTTTCTGAAGTAGTTGAATACTTTAATTCTATTCCTTTGTCATTTAAAATAGCAATTTTTCCTATGATTGCGATTGTTTTGGCTATTAATTTTTACCTAAACATGCAGCTGATGACTTGGAATTTCACTTATTTTGGACTAGCAATTATGATTGGACTAAGCTTATTTTTAGTGTGTTATTTATTCAAACCCAGTCCTAGAAAAAGTAGAAAAGATTTTAATAGTATTTGGCGTCGTACAGGTATTGTCGAGTTATGGTTAGACGAGAAGGAATATTTAGAACAAACAGCTTCATATGCATCAAAAAAGCAAGAAATGCTACAAAGTTTTGCTATAAAAGCTAAATGTAAATATGCAGATAAACCAGCAACTTTTATTTTTGTTATTGGTGAATCAGAATCGAAAGACTATATGGGATGCTATGGTTATGATAAGGATACGACTCCTTGGTTAACGGAGCAAAGCAAAAATGATAATTTTATCTTGTTTCCGCATGCTTATTCTTGTCATTTTCAAACAGTACCAGTGTTAACTCACGCTCTAACTGAGGCTAGCCAATATAATAACAAGAAGTTCTTTGATAGTTATTCTTTTATAGATGTGGCTCATAAGTTGGGATTTAGGGTTCATTGGTTTAGCAATCAAAGTTACATTGGCAGTGCTGATACGCCAGTGACGATTTTGGCCCAAACTGCGGATACTGCTACTTGGGTAAAGCATGATTTAACAAAGCAACAGGTGGATGGGGCATTATTAGATTTTCTACCTACTGTTGATCCTAACCAAAATAATTTCATAGTATTCCATCTTAAAGGCAGCCATTTTAATTTTATCGATCGGTATCCTCAAAGCTTTGCGAAATTTAGTGAACCACATAAATACGATATGGTATCTAACTACTTAGACTCTGTTCGATATACAGATCATATTTTACAGCAGATTTTTGAGTATGGTAAGCAACATTTAAATTTACAGACCATGTTATACTTTTCCGATCATGGTGCAGAACCAAATGCCAAGAGATCACCTGTATTTTCTGGTTTTTCTAGTTTAAGGATTCCTTTATTTGTATATATGTCAGATGAATATAGAAGATTGCATCCACATGTATCAGAAGCTTTAAATAATAATCGTGAAAAATTTTTTACCAATGACTTAGGTTATGAATTGATTTGTGGTTTGTTAGACGTTATGCCTGAATGTTTTGATGAAAAATCTTGCTTAGCGGCGAATAACTACAAATTTAATTTGGAAGATTTATTTACATCATTAGGACAGATAAAAATTGAGGAAGATAAAACTCTAAATTGATATAGAAGCAATGGACAATTCTTAGCTTCTTCCTTTCTACTACAGATAAAAATTATAAAATCTAAAGAGCTTTCAACCTATGAAAGCTCTTTTTTTATTGCCTTTTTCTAGGTTTATGATG
>JAKSUF010000337.1 GCA_024409145.1 archaeon
TAAGATATTTTTAAATATTTATTTAAATTTTATTTCATTTTAAAAAAATATAAGTGGTAGTATGAAATTATCTGCAAGATCAAAAGAGTATTTAGTTCCAGAATATAGTTTAACAGGAGACTTGCTCTCTTTTTTAACTTGTAATTTACAATATAGGTATCAAAATAAAGGAACTTTACCTCCTTCAACTCCAATTCAATTATGGTTTGGGGAATTTATTCATGGAATAATGGAAGAATCATTCTTAAAATGGAATGAATCAAATTTATCATTCCCTTGGGATTGGAAAAAAGATATTCGCCCAATTGAAGAAATGATTGATAAAAGGCTTCAAGCTAGAGGTTTATATCCTCCAGTTGATTTTTATTGTCATCATAATAAACCAGATGATAATAATTATTCTTGTCCAGATAATCAACACCCTCATAAATTATTATATAGTTCAAGAGCTGAAGCAGCAATTAATATTTGGGGGCCTCATTTATTTCATTTAATTAATAACGCAGAATTATTGATTAAAGGTATTCGAGATATGCCTAATTATGAAGAAGGTAAAAGTAGATCTATTTATTATTCAATTAATGGTGTAATAGATGTATTAAGTTCTTTAAGAATGGATGAAATTGCTAGATTAAATAATAAATCTAAAAATATTGCTCAAAATTTAGATAATTCTCAAAATATTACATTTCAACAAAGTTTAGATAATTATATTAATACCTCTGAAAAGGATTCTAAAAATAAAATTTTAGAATATCTAGCTAATAATGATAAATTTTCTAAAAAATTAGATTCAATTGATTCTGAAGAGTATGAAATAATTATAGATTATAAAGGTATGAAAAGACCTTCTTTAGATAGTCCTAACTGGAAACATAATGAATGGCAGATTTTAACTTATTCTTGGTTACGGTCATTACAAGAAGATTCTAAACCTATTGTTGGTGGAATTATTTTTTATTTAAATGAATTAGTCCCTTCAACAATTGATTTAATTTCTATTCAAGAAGACTATGGATTAAATGAAGAAAATAAAATTAACACGGATGTTAAAGCAAGTAAAAAAGATTTAGATATTCTTTTAAATTGGGATAGTAAGAATGATTTACCTATTCATAGGGATTTGTCTGATAAATTTAAGATGGATAGATCAATTAGAATTATTAATATTGAAGAAGATTTAATAAATTCTTCATTATCCGAGTTTGATTCAGTAATAGATAAAATTGAAACTGCTACATTAAAAGAAATTGCAGGAACTCCAATTAAACAATCTTGGATTGCTAATGGAGATCAAAGAACCTGTGATGCATGTGATTTTAGGAATTTTTGTAATAAAAACAATGATATGATTAAGAATATTACTGTTCCTTAATAATTTAAATAATAAAATAAATGAGTAATAAAAAAAGTAAGAAATATTAATATTTTAATTTTATTAAAAATAATTAATTATATTTAATAATTAATTATTCTTTTTCATATAATTTTTGTACTGCATCAATTAAAGGTTGAATATTCTCATTAGCAAAACCAATAATAAGTTCTTCTTCTTTAATTTTAGCATAATTTCTAGATCCATCACAAGCCAAAGTCATATTTGGAGTTTTAGTAATTATTGGTCTAGCTACTGCATCAGCACAGAGAGATTGTATACCTGAAAAATCTGCTTCTACTCTGGATTGGTCATTATATACTATAGCTTGAGCTAATTTCATTCCTTGAATAGGTAAACCAATAATAACAAGAGCATCTGCTTCAAATTCTGCTTTTTCTAATGGAGAATATATAATTGCTTCATTAAATTCTTTTATTCTTGGTAATGCATCTGCTACGCTTTTACCAACTTCAGGAGATTCAAATCTACCTAATTTATAATAAAACTCTCCATTAAGAATTTTTTCTGGAACTGGTTCTGTATTAATATGAATAGCTCCAGCACCACCTTTACATGCTTGTTCTTTATCAGTACTATAAAAAACTTCGCCATCTGCTGCTTTTGTAATCATTTCACAATGTCTAAGTTTTTCATCTATTTTTGGAATACTTTCTGGAACATCAGATTCTTTTTTTATAAATTTAATAGCAACTGGAAGTCTTTCTAAATTGAATTTTTCTTTTAATAAAATACCATATTCTTTATTATTTTTCCAATCATATGACATTATATCACCTATAATTTTTAATAATATGTTTTATAATTAGTATATTATTTTAATATTATATTATTTTAA